>JALYTR010000397.1 GCA_030854165.1 Pseudomonadota bacterium
GCGCTTGCGTCCCGTGACGGTGCCGAATTCATGGCCGCGCTCGCCCAGCTTTTCGCCCATGGCGTCATGCAGTTCGGTGGGAAACGGGCCTTCGCCCACGCGCGTGGTGTAGGCCTTGACGATGCCCAGCACATAGCCGCCCGCCAAAGGCCCCGATCCCGAACCCGCGCCCGCCTGCCCCGCCACGGTGTTGGACGAGGTCACGTACGGATAGGTGCCGTGATCGACATCGAGCATGGTCGCCTGGGCGCCTTCGAAGAGGACCCGCCGCCCCGTCTTCACCGCCTCGCCCAGCACGCGCCAGGCGGGCTGGACGTAAGGAATGACCATGGGGGCGACGGCCTGGAGCAGGGCCAGAAGATCCCCCCCCGTCACTTCCGGCAGATCGAGTCCCCGCCGCAAGGGTTCGTGATGGGCCAGGAGCCGCTCGATCTTGCCCTTCAGCGCCTCCTCGTCGGAAAGATCGCAGAAACGGATGGCGCGGCGACCGACCTTGTCCTCATAGGCCGGCCCGACGCCGCGGCCCGTGGTGCCGATCCGATTGGCCCCGGCGCGCGCTTCGCGGGCGGCGTCGAGGTCGCGGTGCAGCGGCAGGACCAGGCAGGCGTTGTCGGCCACCACCAGGACGTCCGGCGAGATATCCAGCCCCTGGGCGCGCACGCGGTCGATCTCGGCCAGCAGGGACCAGGGATCGACCACCACGCCGTTGCCGATGATCGAAAGCTTGCCCTGCACGACGCCGGACGGAAGCAGGGAGAATTTGTAGACGGTGTTGCCCACCACGATGGTGTGGCCGGCGTTATTGCCGCCCTGAAAGCGAACCACCACGTCGGCCCGGTTGGCCAGCCAGTCGATGACCTTGCCCTTGCCCTCGTCACCCCACTGGGCGCCGATCACCGTCACATTGGCCACGTCGCTTCGACTCCCGCTCGGGAAAGGCGGGCGGCCTTTCCGAGGCCGTTTAGCGCACCTTGCTCACCAGCCCTAGCCGAAATCGCTGGGCGGGATGGCCGCCTAAACGGTGAAGCGTCGGACCTCGATCTACAATTCCAACGCCCCTCCCAGCGCCGCTTCGGCCATGGCGCAGTGCATGGCGATGCCCCTGGCCATCACGCTTTCGTCGAGGACCATTCGGTTGGAGTGCAGGGCGCAGCAGGTGCGGTAGTCGCCGCCCTGCGGCGCGGCGCCGAGGAAGGCCATGGCCCCTGGGAGCTTTTGCAGGACGTAGGAGAAATCCTCCGCCCCCATCATCGGATGGGCCATGGTGATCCAGCCGTTCTCACCGTAAAGCGCCTTGGCGGTGCGTTCGGCCAGCCCCACCACCCGACCATCGCAGACGGTCACCGGGAAACCGAACTCGATCTCCACTTCGGCTGTCGCGCCGTGGGCGGCGGCGATATTGGTCGCCACGCGGCGGATTCCGTCGTGGACCAGCTGGCGGGTATGTTCGGAGAGGGTGCGAACGGTGCCCCACATCCGGGCGTCCTCGGGGATCACATTGTCGGTGGTCCCCGCCTCGATGCGCGGGATACTGATTACCGCCGGATCCGTCACCGGGACGCGGCGGGTGACCAGGGTCTGCAAGGCGATGACGATTTCGCAGGCGATGGGTACCGGATCGAGGGCGTCGTGCGGCATCGAGGCGTGGCCGCCGCGTCCGATCACCCTGATGCGCAGCCTGTCGGACGAGGCGAGCAGCGGGCCGGCGCGGCCCGCGAACACGCCCGCCGGCATATTGGGCGAGATGTGCAGGGCGAAAGCGGCGTCCGGCAGAGGGTCCAGGAGGCCGTCCTCGATCATGAACCGGGCGCCGTGCCACCCCTCCTCGCCCGGCTGGAACATGAACATCACCGTGCCGGCCAGACGATCGCGCCTTTCGCACAGGGCGCGCGCGGCGCCGGCCAGCATGGCCACGTGGGTGTCATGGCCGCAGGCGTGCATCGCGCCGCTGTTGAGTGAGGTAAAGGCGAGGCCGGTGTCCTCGACCATGGGCAAGGCGTCCATGTCGCCGCGCAAAAGGACCGTGCGGACGTTGGCGGGCCCGCGCAGGATCGCGACGAGGCCGCTGGTCGAGGGTCCTTCGCGAATTTCCAGCGGCAGCCCGGCCAGGGCCGCCTTCACCTTGGCGGTGGTCTTGGGCAGATCGAGCCCCAATTCTGGCTCGGCGTGGATGGCCCGGCGCAGGGCGACGGCGTCCGCCAAAAGCGCCTCGCCGGCGGTGGTCCAGGCTTCGCTATCGAGGGTAAGGGCGTTCATGGCGTGGCTCGCGGGACCAAAAAAAGGAGCGGCCACCTTGCGCGCGGACGCCAGGCCAAGTCCAGTGGCGCGCCTTTCGCGCCGCGCTCGCCTCTGGTTTAACTCTGGCGCCATGGACCGACCCAGATTCCACCTCGCCTTCCCTGTGCGCGATCTCGCCGAGGCCCGCGCCTTCTACGGCGGACTGCTTGGCTGCCCCGAGGGCCGATCGGCCGCCGACTGGGTGGACTTCGACTTCCACGGCCACCAGATCGTCGCCCATCTGGCCCCTGACGACGCAGGCGGGCCGGCCGCCAGCTTCGTCGACGGCGAGGCCGTGCCGGTTCGGCATTTCGGGCTCATCCTCAACCTTGCCGATTGGCGAGTGCTGGCGCGGCGGCTTAAGGGCGCCGGCGCCCGCTTCCTCATCGAGCCCCGGACGCGATTTAAGGGACGCCCCGGCGAACAGGCGACGATGTTCCTCACCGATCCATCGGGCAACGCGCTGGAATTCAAGGCCTTCGCCGACGACGCCCAGGTGTTCGCCCAATGAGCGTCACGCTGGCCGACATCGAAAGCGCCGCCCGCCAGATCGCCGGTCACGCCGTCGTCACCCCCCTGCTGGAAAACGCCGCCCTGAACGAGCGGGCGGGCGGGCGAGTGCTGATCAAGGCCGAGACCCTGCAACGGG
>JALYTR010000398.1 GCA_030854165.1 Pseudomonadota bacterium
CGGCGACCATCCTGGCCCAGGCCATCGTGGTCGAGGGCACCAAATCGGTGGCCGCCGGCATGAACCCGATGGACCTGCGCCGCGGCGTCGATAAGGCGGTCGCCAAGGTCGTCGAACACATCAAGGCGACGTCCAAGAAGGTCACCACCAACCAGGAAATCGCCCAGGTCGGTTCGATCAGCGCCAACGGCGACAAGGAAATCGGCGACATGATCGCCAGGGCCATGGAAAAGGTCGGCAACGAGGGCGTGATCACGGTGGAAGAGGCCAAGAGCCTGGAAACCGAGCTTGACGTCGTCGAGGGCATGCAGTTCGACCGCGGCTACCTCTCGCCCTACTTCATCACCAACGCCGACAAGATGGAGGCGGTGCTCGAAGATCCGCTGATCCTGCTGCACGAGAAGAAGCTCTCCTCGCTGCAGGCCCTGCTCCCGGTTCTGGAAGCGGTGGTTCAGTCGACCCGCCCGCTTCTCATTGTGGCCGAGGATATCGAAGGTGAAGCCCTGGCCACCCTGGTGGTCAACAAACTGCGCGGGGGCCTGAGGGTCGCCGCCGTCAAGGCTCCGGGCTTCGGCGATCGCCGCAAGGCCATGCTCGAAGACATAGCCGTCCTCACCGGCGGTCAGCTGATCAGCGAAGACCTCGGCATCAAGCTCGAGAACGTCACCATCGAGATGCTGGGCAAGGCCAAGAAGGTCACCATCACCAAGGACGACACCACCATCGTCGATGGTTCGGGCGTCAAGGCCGACATCGAAGGGCGCATCGCGCAGATCAAGCGTCAGATTGAGGACACCACGAGCGACTACGACAAGGAAAAGCTGCAGGAACGCCTGGCCAAGCTGGCCGGCGGGGTCGCGGTGGTCCGCGTCGGCGGTTCGACCGAAGTGGAAGTGAAGGAAAAGAAGGACCGGGTCGATGACGCCCTCAACGCCACGAGAGCGGCGGTCGAGGAAGGCATCGTGGCCGGCGGCGGCGTCTGCCTGCTCAAGGGCGTCAAGGCGCTCGACGGCCTGAAGGGCGAGAACCCCGATCAGGACGCCGGCATCGCCATCGTGCGGCGCGCCCTGCAGGCCCCGATCCGCCAGATCGCCGAGAACGCCGGCGTGGAAGGCTCGATCGTGGTCGGCAAGGTCATGGACAATGAAAGCGCCACCTTCGGCTTCGACGCCCAGAAGGAAGAGTATTGCGACCTCATCGCCGCCGGCATCATCGACCCGGCCAAGGTGGTTCGCACCGCTCTGCAGGACGCGGCCTCGGTCGCCGGCTTGATGATCACCACCGAAGCGGCCATCGTCGAAGCTCCCAAGAAGAGCAGCGGCGGCGGAGCCGGCGGCGGCATGGGCGGCGGCGGCATGGGCGGCATGGGCGACATGGATTTCTAAGTCCGGCGCCCGCCGTTTGATATCGAGAAAGGCGGGTCCGCGAGGGCCCGCCCTTTTTGCTTTCGCGGCAGACGGAGGACTCACATTGGGGGCGCCAGTCGGCGGCGGCCCGCGCCCCGCAATCAGCGGGATCGGCACCCAGGCGCCACCCACGAATCGCGGGCGAGCTGACGCAACAATCAGGGATTGTCTGCGCAGGGCGATCGATTCGGAGTCTGCCCGTCGTCGGAACCCGCCCAACGGCGGACATCCTGAAGGACCGAGAAGGGTGGGAAAGCGGACGTTGAGCCCGTCCAACCGGCCGGCCTCATCAGGCTGTTTGCAACCACGATGAGGGACGTGCGAACCTCCACCCATGAAGAGTTCCTCGTCGCTGGCCGAAGTCTACCTAGCGCGCACCGAACGCATCGCCATCCGGCGTCTGCGAGCGCGCGACCTTGAACAGGTGGCGCGTTTCGCGTTCACTGTCTCGATCACCGAGCCGTTGACCGACGGACGCCGGCTTGCGGAGGTTTTTGCTGTAACCGGCCTTTGGGAGAAAGAAGCAGGAGCGGTGGGCATCGTCGATCTGGCGACAGATCGTCTTGTGGGGACCTCGCAGTTCTATCGCTCTGCCCCATGCATCCATGGAATTGAGCTTGGCTACGTCCTGCACGAACGCGCGGATCGGGGCAGAGGACTGGCGTCTCCGGCGGTGCGACTATTCTCCGACTTCCTGTTTGGGGAGAGGCCAGATTTTTACCGCCAACAGCTCATGATCGAAGTCTGGAACACCGCGTCTTGGCGACTAGCGGAGCGTTGCGGGTTCGTTCGGGAGGGGCTGTTGCGCAGTTCAGGTTTCGGCAACGGCGATCCCGCCGGCTGCTTCATATACTCTAGGACCCGCAAGGATTTTCACGAAGAGCGGCACGCGGGACCGTCGCTCGGAGGCAATCTGGCCGACCCCTAGCCGCCGCGAATGGCTGCTCAGGGCCGAACACCGCCCTCGGTCTACGGCCCGACTCTGGCCGTTGACGGCGGGATCCCCCCGGCCGGCTATTTGATAACGGACATTGTCACCGCTCACGCTTCCCCCTTTTGGGCAACGCCGTGATAGACTCACACATGACTATGGAACTCGACCACAATCAGGTGGCGGCGCTTCGCGCCTATGCCGCTGGCCAGATCGGCACGCGACAGGCGCTCGAAGGCGCGAGGCTGCGCGACTACGCGGATCTGATTGTCGCCTTGGCGCGGACGGGC
Source organism: Pseudomonadota bacterium (assembly GCA_030854165.1). Classification (GTDB taxonomy): domain Bacteria; phylum Pseudomonadota; class Alphaproteobacteria; order Caulobacterales; family Caulobacteraceae; genus Acaudatibacter. The sequence continues at coordinate 2,628 of JALYTR010000398.1, forward strand.
CTCGATTTCCCGAAGCCGGCGGCGACGCCGGCGCACGAAGCCCATGTCGCCCGCGCCAGAGACATTCTCCAGCCGAGATTGCGTCATGGCGGTTGACGTTCGGCTGATTGTCACCGACGCGCCCCCGGCCCCGCCGCGGCCGGATAGCCGATGATCGTGTCGAGGGCCGGCGCGCCGCTCAGGGCGAACGAGGCCAGCTTGCCGCTCATCACCGTCGCCTCCACGCTGCCAACATTGAGGCCGGTGTAGATCCAGTCGCCGGCCAGCTTGAGATTGTCGAAACCCGATCCCCAGGCC
>JALYTR010000049.1 GCA_030854165.1 Pseudomonadota bacterium
GCGCCCGCCTCGGCGGGCGCGAGGGGCGCGATGCCCTCGGTCAGTTCCTCGGCCACCGCCAGCCACGCGGCTTCGGGGCGCGCGTAGGCGTGGATAAGGGTGTCGTCCAGATCGAACAGGATGGCGCGGGGCAGGGTGTGCATGGGGCCTCTATAGACGGGCCCGGGAGCGACGGCGCGTGAGCTTGGCCGCCAACGCGCCTATATTCACCCCCCATGGCCGACACCGCCCCGCCACTCGTCGCCGCCGCCCTGATCAAGGATGAAGTGCGCCGCCTGCCGGACGCGCCGGGGGTCTATCGCATGTTCGATGAAAAGGGAGAGGCCCTCTACGTCGGCAAGGCCGGGAGCCTGAAGAAGCGAGTCGCCCAGTACGCGCAAGGCCGATTCCACACCCAGCGCATCGCCCTGATGGTGGATCTGACCCGGTCCATGGAATTCACCACCACCCGGACGGAGACCGACGCCCTGCTGCTGGAGATCAATCTGATCAAGCAGCTCAAGCCGAGGTTCAACGTGCTGCTGCGTGACGACAAGAGTTTCCCCGAGATCGTCATCCGCCGCGAACACCCCGCCGCGCAGCTACGCAAGCACCGTGGCGCGCACTCGATCAAGGGCGACTATTTCGGCCCCTTCGCCAGCGCCTGGGCGGTGAACCGCACCCTGAACACCCTGCAGAAGGCCTTCCTGCTGCGCTCCTGCTCCGACAGCGTCTACGAGAGCCGCACCCGCCCGTGCATGCTCCACCAGATCCGCCGATGCAGCGCACCCTGCACCGGGCTGATTTCGCTGGACGACTATGGGGACTTGGTGCTGGAGGCCGAGGCCTTCCTGCGCGGCAGGAGCCGGCTGGTGATGGCGCGGATGAGCGCCGACATGCAGGCCGCCTCCGACGCCCTGGAGTTCGAGCGCGCCGCCCGCCTGCGCGACCGTATCCGCGCCCTTTCCTCGATCGCCCAGGAGACGCAGGTCAATCCCGAGACGGTGGACGAGGCCGACGTCTTCGCCCTCCACGCCGAGGGCGGCCAGGCCTGTGTCCAGGTGTTCTTCTTTCGGGCCGGCCAGAACTGGGGCAACCGGGCCTATTTTCCGCGCGTGGACAAAAGCGACGAGGACCCAGAGATCATGGCCGCCTTCCTGGGTCAGTTCTATGAGGCGAGGCCCATCGCGCGGTTGATACTGGTGAATATCGAGCCGGCCGAGGGCGAACTGCTGCGCGAGGCGTTCAGCCTCAAGGCGGCTCGCAAGGTTGAGATCGCCCGGCCGCGGCGGGGCGAGAAGCGCCAACTGGTCGAGCACGCCGTGGCCAACGCCCGCGAAGCCCTGGGACGCAGGATGGCCGAAAGCTCGGCCCAGTCGAAACTGCTGGCGGCTCTGTGCGAGACCTTCGCCCTGGAGGCCAGCCCCGAGCGCATCGAGGTCTATGACAACTCCCACATCATGGGGACCAACGCGGTGGGCGGCATGATCGTCGCCGGGCCCGACGGGTTCCAGAAGAACCAGTACCGCAAGTTCAACATCAGGAGCGCCGACCTCGTCCCCGGCGACGACCTGGGCATGATGCGCGAGGTCCTCTCCCGGCGGTTCGCCCGCCTGGCCAAGGAGGAGGAGGCCGGCCAGACGCCGCCGCGCCCCGACCTGGTGCTGATCGACGGCGGGGCGGGGCAACTGGCGGCGGCCCGAGAGGTCATGGCCGATCTGGGGGTCGATGACATCGCGGCGGTCGGGGTGGCCAAGGGACCGGACCGCGACGCAGGCCTGGAGCGCTTCGTCCTGCCCGGCAAGGCGCCCTTCATGCTCGAGCCCAAGAGTCCGATTCTCTATTACCTCCAACGGTTGCGCGACGAGGCGCACCGCTTCGCTATCGGCACGCATCGCGTGCGCCGGTCCATGGAGATGCGAAAGAACCCCCTCGACGACATCGAGGGGGTGGGTCCGGCGCGCAAGCGCGCCCTGTTGCACGCCTTTGGCTCGGCGCGCGGCGTTTCACGCGCCTCGGCGGATGATCTGGCCAAAGTCGAGGGACTGAGCAGGGCGCTGGCGCAGAGAATCCACGACTATTTCAGGAAGAACTGAGGCGGCCCAATCAGGACCGCCGCCAGTCTCCCGATGTCAACTCATCACTGAGGCTTCATCGTCCCGTCGGCGTTGAACATGTCCGGGTGGGCGGCCATGAAGCCCTTGCACTTGGCATTGCTCATCATGGCGTCATGGGACATCGCCTGGCAGGACTTCATGGTCGACATGTCGCCCTTCGACATCTTCATTGATCCCGACGACATGGCGCCCTTGGTCATGGCGCCGCTCTGCATGCTGTCGCTTGGCATGGCGCCAGCTGGTGCGCTTGAGCTTGGCATGCTTCCGCTTGGCGTGGCGGGAGGCGTGGTCTGGGCGGCGGCGACGCCGACGGTCAGGGCCACGGCGGCCAAGCCGGCGACGAGGGTCTTGAGACGATTCATTGGTTTCTCCCGTTTGCGCGTTGAAGGCATTCAGCGCATGGCTCCGAACGCGCTCAAAATCGGGCGGTTCCGTCAATTATCGGGCGAGAAAGGCGTCCTCGGCCGCGTAGTTGAACATCTTCATCAGGTAGTCCGGAAAGGCGATACCGGCCCGCGCCGCCACCTCGGCCGAAGCGCAGGCTTCGCCGATGGCGTCCCGGTAGCGGGTGACCGGGCGGTAACCCAGCGCCTCGGCCCGCGCCATGTCCAGCACGATCGGGAGCGGTATCGCCCAGGGGCTCCGGCCGACGGCGCCGCGGGGCGGCCCTTCGAAGGGAACCATCCGCCAGTCGTGATTATAGAATTCGGACACGGCGTTGCCGATGGCCGTCACCGTCAAGGCCTCGGGATCGGCGGCGTTGAGGACGCGGTTGGCGGGCGCCGCGAGGATGATCGCGATCAGTTCGGCGATATTGGCGGTGGCGCTGGCGTGGAACCGGCTCTGGCCGTTCCAGGCGAGGGGGACGGCGAGTCGCCCGTCCAGAATGCGCCTGACGAACCACCATTCGCGGGGATGGCGCGATCCTACGCCGTAAATCGCCCCCGGTCGCAAGATAGTCACCGGACGTTGGGCGTTTTGCAACAACGCCTGTTCGAGCGCCACCTTGCGGGTGGAATACGTCTGCGGTCCCGGCGCAACGGTGGGCTGATCCTCGTCGATGGGGATCGGGAAATCGGGAAAGCCGTTCGCCTCCGCCTCATCGAGCGTGCGACCGCGCGCGTCGCGATAGACGCTGGCCGAGGAGATGACCACGAGGCGCCCACGTCTCCTTGAACGTCGAGAAGCTGGCGGCCATGGGCGTCATCGTAGGCAACGGTATCGATCAGGGCGTCCACGCCGCCCGCTATCGCGCGCGCCAGAGCGCCGTCTTTGTCGCGGTCCAGGCTGATCGTCGTCGCGCCGAGACGCCGGAGCGCTTCGGGGAATCCTTCGGCGCGTCGTTGCGCGGCGATGACACGCCAGCCGCCGTTCAGCAGGTTGCGGCAAACCGCTTGGCCGATCTGTCCGGACCCACCGACGATCAGCGCGGTTCCAGCCACCTCATGCTCCGTCAATAGGGCCAAGACAGGAACCTACTTCCCGCGCTAGGCTTGCGCCATGAACCGAATCCCCAATCTCCTCACCGGCCTGCGCCTGGCGCTGGCCTTGTTCACCTTCTTCGGCCTGGCGGCGGCGGCGCTGCTGAGCGAACACCTCACGCCCGCCACCCAGTTCGCCCTGGAGCGCTGGGCGTTCTGGGCGTTCGTGGTGGCCGCCCTCACCGACTTCTTCGACGGCTGGCTGGCCCGCCGGCTGCACGCCACGACGATCTGGGGCTCGATCCTGGATCCCATCGCCGACAAGGTGCTGGTGTGTGGCGCGATCCTGGGCCTGCTCGCCCTGGGACAGACCATGTCCGGGGTGTCCAACGCCGCGGTGGCGGTTCCGGCCGCCCTGATCCTGTTTAGGGAATTCACCGTTAGCGCGCTTCGCGAAGTGGCGGCGGGAAAGGGCGTATTCCTGCCCGTGACCCGGCTGGCCAAATGGAAGACCACCCTGCAACTGGTGGCCCTAGGCGCCACACTGTTGGTGGCCTGCTGGGGCGCGTTTTCACTCCCCAACGATCCGGCCGTGCTGGGACGGGCGACCACCATCGCGCTGGGCCTCCTGTGGCTCGCCACGATCGTCACCCTGATCACCGGCGCGCAATACTGGGACCAGGCAAGGCGGGCCCTGCGGGAGGGGTAGGGAAGGGATTTCCCGATCGCCGCCCTGGTGGCGAGACGCCTATTTGGAGGGAGACGCCGCAGCTGGCTCGGCGGCCTTTTCCACAACGGCCGATTCTTGTGGCTTCATGTGCTCGGATAGGTTGATGGGAACGATCTGCCTTTGGGTCAGCGCCTTCTTCCACGGGTTCATGCCGATGCAATAGCCGGTCATATCTCCACATCCGCGGATGTCGCCGGTATCACTATCGACAACGACAATGATAGCCTGGTCGTCGATTGTTCTGGCGGCCGGGACCACCTTGGGGGCATCCGCGGCGACCATCTTTGTCCACGGGATTCCAGGCGCGTAGATGCCGATGCCGACATATCGACCATGGTGGACCGCGCCTTCAGGCCCCTCGGCGGGCTTGTTGCATGCGCCCAGACACACCGCCCCGATCGCCAGTGCGCCGCCGATCAGGAACCTCATGTGAAACTCCATGGCATGTTGCGCGAACCCCGCCAACAGCGTCGCGTGTTCGATCCTATGCGCACCGACGCAAGAGCGCCGCAACACTCGCCGTCATCCCGGAAGGCGGCGAAGCCGGCTATCCGGGACCCAGGGGCCACATTTAACGCCTCCATAAGCGGCGAACGGCGGATCGTCTCATCGTGGCCGTGGCTCCTGGGTCCCGGACAAGCCGCGCTGGCGCGCGTCTTTCCGGGATGACGGACGGTTTGTGGTGCGATTAATCGGTCGGGACGCCCTACGACATCGCCCCCGCCGGCGGGGGCGGGTCGTCCGGCAAGGGGATGAACTCGTCGTGGTCGAGGTCGGGGAGTTTGAGGCGGCCGGCGCGCCAGTCGGCCTTGGCCTGTTCGATGCGATCCTTCGACGAGGAGACGAAATTCCACTCGACGAAGCGTTCGCCCACCGGCTCGCCGCCCAGCAGCATGATCTCGCAGTCGGTGACGCCGGTGACGAGGATGGGCTGGCCGGGCGTGAAAACGATCATTTGGCCGGACTTGAAGGGGCGGCCGTCGATCTCCGCCGAACCAGCCGCCACGAAGGCGGCGCGCTCGGGGTATTCGGCCGGAATCTGGGCCCGCGCCCCGGCCCTAAGCCGCCAGTGGGCATAGAACATCGGGGAATGGATCTTCACCGCCGAGCGCGCGCCGAACGCCTCGCCGGCGATCAGCCGCGCCCACAGACCGTCGGGGGACTCGTAGGTCGGCAGATCCTCGGGGCCGTGATGAGCGAAGGCGGGGGCGATCTCTTCCAGTTCCCTCGGCAACGCGACCCAGGTCTGGATGCCATGGATGGGGCCACCGGTGCGCCTCAGGGAGTCGAAGCGCTCTGAATGGGTGATTCCCCGACCGGCGGTCATCCAGTTGACCTCGCCGGGCCGGATGGCGACTTCCGAGCCGACGCTGTCGCGATGGGTGATCTCGCCCTCGAAGAGGTAGGTGACGGTGGAAAGCCCGATGTGCGGATGGGGACGCACATCGACGGTGCGCGGCAGGCCCGCCGGCATTTCCATCGGTCCCATATGGTCGAAGAAGACGAAGGGACCCACCATCGCGCGCGGCGCCTGGGGCAGGACGCGGCCGACCTCGAAACCGCCGAGGTCGCGGCGCCGCGAGTCCATGACAAGCTCGATCATCTTCTAGCTCCCTTCCGGCTTGGCAGCCGCGCCGATCTCGGGACTGATCAGCCCAAGCGGCACGGCGGTGGAGTTTTTGACGGCGCGCATGACAATGCGGCTTTCCACGTTGGAAACGAGGCCCAGCGACAGGATCTCGCCGCGCAGGAACTCGTCGAAGGCGCGCATGTCGCGGGTCACGATGCGCAGCTCGTAGTCCGCGGCCCCCGTGACGGTGGCGCACTGGACAACCTCCGGCATGTGTTTCACGGCCGTCTCGAAAGCGTCGAGATTGTCCCGGGTCGGCAGCGAGAGCTTGACCGTGCAATAGACCTCGAAATCGAGGCCGAGCTTTTCGCGGTCGAGGATGGTCACCCTGCGCTGGATGATCCCGGCCTCCTCCAGGCGGCGGATCCGCCGCCAGCAGGGGCTGGACGACAGGCCCACCCGTTTGGCGATCTCGGCCACCGATCGGCTGGCGTCGTGCTGGATGAGGTCGAGAATCCGCGCATCGACCGCGTCGAGTGGTTCGGACAAGGCAGGCCCCCTATTGGCGGTTCGACCCCTAGAACATCGAGCGTCCCGCCACGCGGATGTCGTAGCGCTGCTCGCCGTCGCGGAAGTCGGCGTCGCCTTCCAGGGCGACGTAGGAATACTGCGTGCCGCCCTTGAGCGAGAAGCCCACCGTGGCCCAGCCGCCCTTGTCGGGATCGGCGGCCAGGGTGAAGGGCGTGCCGCCGGCGAAGCTGGCCACGGTGTCGCCCACGTTGCCGGCGAAAATTTCGCGATAGCCGGCGCGAACTTCGGTGCGCAGCCACTGGGCGCGGCCCCACTGGCGACCGAAGATCATAATCGCCTGACCGCTGAACCGGGTGCTCGTGCGGTTGGCAACATTCAGATCGAAGCCGGCCCCGCCGCCGGACTCGTCGCGCGCCCCTTCGTTGAGGCGAAGGTAGTCGGCTGACACCTGCGGGCGAATATAGAAGACGCCAAACCGCTTTTCGTAGCTGGCCTGGGCGTGGGCATCGACGAAGAAGCCGCCCCAGTTGGAGGTCGCCACATTGATCGCGCCAGGGGCCAGGAACCGACGGTCGCCGGAAAACCACGAATAGCCGCCCGCCCCACGGGCCGAAACCGACAACGGACCGGCGGCGCGCCGATAATAGAGCCCCGCTTCGACCATGGAGCCCACCACATGCTCGCCCACCGCGGCCGCGGCGTCCTCTTCCTGGGCGTTCAAATAGGCCAGGGTGACGCCGAGCGCCCCGCCGGCTGGCCCCATGCGCTCATAGCCGCCGACCACGCCAAACAACTTGGAGGTGGAACCCAGGGTGTCGATGCCGCGACGATCGACCCGCTCGTTGACCTCCTGCAGCCACAGGCTCGAGCCCGCCACCCGCGTTCCGGCGTCAGGAGTGGTTCCGGTCATGCTGGAAATGGCCTGGGCGGCGGCGTCGAGGGAATCGAACAGACCCTGGCCCTGGTCGGGCAGAAGTTGGTCGTAGGCGCTCTTGAGGCCCGCCTCGGTGGTCTGGGCCAGGATGACCTTTTGGATATTGGCGTCGGCTGGGATGGCGGCCAGGACGGCGTTCAGGGCGCTGCCTTCGGCGGCGTTGAAATTGAGCTGGGCGGCGGTCTTTCGGGCCACCGTCAGGTCGATGTCGGTGCTAGCGCCGGGCGCGCCGGGAACGACCGAGGCCGTCGCGGTGTAGAGATAGGGCGCATTGGCCAGCGAGCTCGTGCCGAACGTCCCGGCGTTGAGTGTGCCCTGGCCGGCCACGGTCTCAAGGATGGTGTAGGTTTGGGTCGGGGCGCTCTGCACGCTCTGCAGGGTGAGACCCACCTGCGCGCCGGTGGCGAAGGTGGAAGCGCCGCTGGTGACGAATTTGGTGTTGGTCCCATGCGCCGGATCGGCGGAGACGAGCAGCACGCCGTTCGCGCCGACGTTGATGCTATTGGCGGTGACGGTGTTGGGATTGGTGTCGCTGAATGTGCCAGACTGTACATTGACGGTCAGGGTGTAGTTTCCCTCGTCCTTCAACGCGCCGGTGACAACGGTCCCCGGAGTCACCACACCGGCCACCACGGTGGGGGGCGCGCCGTTGACGGTGAGGGTGTTGACGCCCGCGCCCAGGTCGATGGTGTCGGCGGTGACCGTGCCGGCGTTGACGGTAAAGGTGCTGCCGCCCGAGCCGAACAGGACCGAGCCGACGATGGAGGGGGCGGTGGTGCCGATCTCGACCCACAGGGTGGGATTGTTGAGCGGATCCTGCCCGGCCGCCACCGCCGCCACCGCCTTGTAGGCCAGGCCGTTCTCCACCGCTGTGGCGCCAATCGCATAGGTCGAGGTCGAGACATAGGGGGGGGCGGCGGCGACCCCGGGGGCGAGGTCCTGGGTGATCGACTGGGCCGATTTGCTGGCCGAGATGTCGATGCCGATCAAGGTTCCCGGCATGGGGGTGGTGACAAAGGTCTGGTTCAGGCCGGCGACGATGTTGCCGGTGTTGAAGACGTTGGTCACCGACCCGGACTTGTCAACGATGCCCGCGGCGGTGCCGCCGACGCCGCCGGTCCCGCTGATGGTGGCGGAGATGGCTCGGTTGTTGAGGATGCTGGTGACCGACGCGCCCGGATCGATAAGAATATCGGTAACATTGACCGCGACCGGCGCGGGAATGGCCGGCAGGCCGCCGCTGGCCGGAATGGCGGTGGTGGACGAGTTGACCTGGGTCGAGGCGGCGGTGATCGATCCGTCGTTGAGCAGGGTGGCGACGTTGGCCCCGGCCCCCAGGTGGATGGCCGTGGCGTCGGCCTGATAGCCGTTGGCGAGAATGGAGCCGCTGTTGTGCAGGCCGCCGACCAGGGTGGCCGCGCCATCGCCGGCGCCGCCGATCTGGATGGCGGTGGCGGGCACCACGCCCGGCAGATTGGGGGTGATCAGAGGATCGTAGATGCCGTCGGCGTTCACCGAGCCCTGGATGACCAGGCCGTAGGCGTTGGCGCCCGTTCCCACCGCGCCGAGCGTCACGCTCTGGGCCGCGCCGATCTGCAAGGCCGGCGCCTGACCATAGGAAGTGACGTTGCCGTTTCCCTGCTGGGCGTCTGGAACCCCGTCGCCGTCCTGGTCGAGATTGGTGGTGCTGAGCGGCGTCGGGGCGGCGCTGACGATGAGGCCGCCTCCGACGTTGGCGCCGATGCTCACCGCCGAGCCGCCCTGCTGTAGCTCGTCGGCGGTGTAGAGCTGGGAGAAGGTCGGATTGGTTGGGCGCACGGTGCTGCGATACCCCGAGGCGCTCACGAAACCGGAGATGTTGATCCCGCCGCCGACCGCCCCGTCGATCGCCACGCCCTGGGCGTTCATGCCGCGCGCCGTCACCCCGGTGATTCTCACATTGCCGCCGACCGCCCCGGTGGGCGCCACCTGCACCCCGATCGTGTTGTCGCCGGTGATGGTGATCGAACCGTTGGCCACCGTCGACGTGCCCCCGGTGGTGGCTGGCGGCGTGACGGTGAGCATCAACAGGTTGCCGGTGATCGGGGCCTGGATGGATATCCCTTCGGACGTATTGCCCTGAATGTTGATGGCGCCGGTGGTGGTGATGCCGCCAGTGAAGGGCGAGGCCCCCATGACCAGTATGCCCACGCGGCCGGAGCCCTGGGCGAACGGCCCATCGAGGACGCCGTCGTTGTTTGTGTCGGTGGGGGTGTAGGATTCGGTCAGGGTGATCGGGCCGGCGTTGGTCACCTGGCCGGTTAAGCCGCCGTCCACCAGGATGCCGGTGGCGTTGCTCACGTCCTTGAAACTGATCGCCCCTTCGCTGGTGACCACATTGTTGCTGTTGAGGGTCACCGCCGCGCCCGGGATCGTCGGGCTGATCGATCCGCTGGCGCTGATATCGATGTCGTTGGGGGCGCCGCCATTGACGGTGGCGGTCTGAACCGGCTGTGTGGTCGCGGTGGTGATCTCGGTCGGCGCGGCCCGCGCGCCTCCGGCGCCGGCGGCCAGCAAGGGCGCGAGCGCTACGGCCGCCGCGAGGAACTTGCGTTTCATAAAAAAGGACTCTCGACTCGCGGCGGTTTTGGAATCTTGACCCGGCCCGCCTAATACGTCGGCAATGGGGCGCCTTTCAAGGCAAAGGCGCCGAAGTCACCGATTGTCACGCGTCGGACACATCCACCGCCCATCGAAAGACCGATGCC
>JALYTR010000399.1 GCA_030854165.1 Pseudomonadota bacterium
GCCCTGGCCAATCTGGGCGCGGCGGCCAAGGCGCCGGACGCCTATCCGGCCGTCCTGCAGGCCCAGGCGACCTTAAGCGCCATGCGGCTCGATCTGTCCCGCACCGTGGTCTACGCGCCCACCGACGGGGTCGCCGCCCGGGTCGATCAGCTTCAGGTCGGCGCCTACGTCAATCCGGCCCAGACCCTGTTCTTTCTGTTGTCGGGAACGCCGTGGGTGGAGGCCAACTTCAAGGAGGATCAGCTTCGCAAGATGCGGGTCGGCCAGAGCGCCACGATCAAGATCGACGCCTACGGCGGCGGGACACTGGCCGGACATCTCGCCAGCTTCAGCCCAGGCTCGGGGTCCAGCTTCTCGGCCCTGCCGGCCCAGAACGCCACGGGCAACTGGGTGAAAGTCGTCCAACGCCTGCCGGTCCGCATCGCTTTCGACAAGCCGCCGCCCGCCGCCGCCGGGCGCGACGGCCTGTCGGCCAAGGTCGTCGTCGATGTGAGGCAAGCGCGCGCCGGCGCGGTGAAGGTGCGTTAGGATCGTGACACCGATTCTTGACGGCGTGATCTGTCTTCTCTCTTCCCCCTCTGGGGGAAGTGGCGCGAAGCGCCGAAGGGGGCTCCAGCTTGGCGCGAACCGTCGGTTCCTACGCGAGCCCCCATCCCGGCCTTCGGCCGTACTTCCCCCAAAGGGGGAAGAGAGGCGTACGTCCGCGCCGACGGAAGGGCGCCACTAGCGCCCCATGGCTTCGACGTCCGACATCGCCAATCGCGTGCCGATCACCATCGCCCTGATGCTGGCGACGGTGATGAATTCGCTCGACACCACCATCGCCAACGTGGCCCTGCCACACATCCAGGGCAGCGTCTCGGCGGCGCCCGACCAGGTCACCTGGATCCTCACCTCCTACCTAATCGCCACGGCGATCATGACGCCCCTGTCGGGCTGGCTCTCCGTGCGCATCGGCCGCAAGCGGATGTTCATGATCTCCATCGCCGGCTTCACGGTGGCCTCCATGCTGTGCGGCATCGCCACCAATCTTGGCGAGATCGTCGCCTTTCGCCTTCTCCAGGGCCTGTTCGGGGCTTCCCTGATCCCGCTGTCGCAGGCGGTCATCCTCGATCTCTATCCGCCCCGCCAGGTCGGCCAGGTCATGGCGCTGTGGGGCGCGGCGGTGATCCTGGGGCCGATATTCGGGCCGGTCCTGGGCGGCTGGCTCACCGACAACCTGACCTGGCGGTGGGTGTTCTACATCAACCTGCCCATCGGGGCCCTGGCCCTCGCGGGCGTCGTGGCCTTCATGTCCTCGGAGGGGGGCGCGAAGGGGCGGCCCTTCGACTTCCTGGGCTTTTCCTCGCTCATCGTCTTCATTGGAGCCTTCCAGCTCATGGTCGACCGTGGGCCGACGCTCGACTGGTTTTCCTCACCCGAGATCTGCGCCGAGGCGGTGATCTGCGTGATCGGCCTCTATGTCTTCACGGTCCAGACGATCGCCGCCAGGCACCCGTTCTTTCACCGTGACCTGGCGCTGGATGGCAACTTCGTCACCTGCACGATCTTCGGCTTCTTCATCGGGATACTGCTTTTTTCCACCATGGCCCTCTTGCCGCCGATGATGCAGCAGCTCATGGGCTATTCGGCCCTGCAGAGCGGCGTCGCCACCATGCCCAGGGGCATTGGATCCTTCGCCGCCATGTTCGTGGTCGGCCGCCTGATCGGCCGGGTGGACACCCGCGCCATCCTGGCCGTGGGCCTGGCGCTCAGCGCCTTCGCCCTGTGGCAGATGACCCAGTTCGATCTTTCCATGACCTCGCGGCCGATCATCATTTCGGGGATATTCCAAGGCCTCGGCATCGGGCTGATCTTCGTGCCGCTCAGCACACTGGCCTACGCCACCCTCGCCCCGCGCCATCGCCCCGAGGCCACCGGCGTCTTCACCCTGGTGCGCAGCCTGGGGGCCAGCGTCGGGATCTCGATCATGGAGGCCCTGTGGACCATGAACACCTCGGTGGTTCATTCCACCCTGGCCGCCCACATCCAGCCGAGCAGCCCGGTGGTCGCCGCCGCCTTGCCGCCGATGTTCAACCCCGCCACGCTCGCCGGTCTTCAAGCGCTGAACGGCGAGGTGACGCGCCAGGCGGCCCTGGTCGCCTACGTCGACGACTTCAAGGTGATGATGATCGTCACCCTGGCCTGCCTGCCCATGCTGCTCTTCATGCGCAACCCCAAATACGCAGCGGAGGCCGTTCATGCCGTGGCTGAGTAGACCGCTCACCGCCGGCCTCGTCGCGGCCGCCGCGCTCCTGGCCGCCTGCACGACCGTTGGGCCGAACTTCCACACCCCGGCGGCCCCCGCCGCATCCGGCTACGCCATGGCCGGAGACGCGCGCCCGGCCATCGCCGAACTGAACCCGCAAACCCGCGTCGCCGGACCCTGGTGGCGATCCCTGGGCTCGGCGAGCCTCGATTCGGTCATGGCGCAGGCCCTGGCCGGCAACCAGAGCGTGGCCGCCGCGGACGCGACCTTGGAAGAGGCGAGAGCCGAGGCCGCCAAGGCGCGCGGCGACCGGGCCCCCCAGGCCAGCCTTTCGGCGGGGGCGCAGCGCGAGCGGATCAACACCCAGATCTTCGGCATTCCGGGCTTCCCCAGCCCGACCATCAACCTGTTCAGCGTCGGCGCCATGGTCTCCTACGACCTCGACATTTTCGGCGGAGGACGGCGCCGCGTCGAGACCGCTTCCGCGGTCGCCGAGGCGCAGGCCCGGCGGGCCGACGCCGCCTATCTGACCCTAACCGGCAATGTCGCCCTGCAGGCGGTCCAGATCGCCGGGCTGCGGGCCCAGATCGCGGCGGCCGGCGACATCGTCGCCGACGATCGGCGCAACATCGCCATCGTGCGGGCCGCCGAGGCGGCCGGCGGCGAAGCC
>JALYTR010000400.1 GCA_030854165.1 Pseudomonadota bacterium
ATATCGATGCTATCATTTGATGCAGCGTGGATTTGGAGAAGAACGCTCGATGGCCAGTATAGTCATCCGCAATCTGAGCGACCCGATCAAGGCGAGGCTACGGGTGCGGGCCGCCCACAACGGCCGATCGATGGAAGAGGAGGTTCGCTCGATCCTGCGGCATGAACTCGCCAATGAATCGAAGGCGCCGGCTCATCTCTTGAACGCCATAAGGGAGCGTTTCGCCCCTTTGGGCGGTGTCGATCTTGAGCCGATCGTTCGGGAGCCGCTGCGTCCTCCGCCGGCGCTTGATCGATGATGGTGCTCGACACCAACGTCGTCTCCGAGTTGATGCGCGCCGCGCCAGCCGAATCGGTCATGAAATGGATGGCCGATCAACCGAGCGCGAGTCTCTACACCACCACCATTACCCAGGCGGAGATCCTGTTTGGGGTGGCCCTCTTGCCTACCGGGCGGCGCCGCGCGTCCATTTTGGCGGCTGCCGAGCAGATGTTCGATGTCGATTTCGCGGGAAAATTGCTCGCCTTCGACAGCGCCGCCGCGCGGGCGTTCGCCGACCTCGCGTCGGAACGCCAGCGAAAGGGCCGTCCGGCCGGAACCCTCGACGTCCAAGTGGCCGCGATCGCCCAATCAAGAGGCGCCGGCGTCGTAACGCGAAACATGGCTCACTTCGACGGCGTGGGATTGACTGTGATCGATCCATGGGGCGCGATCGTGAAGGCGCGCGGGTAGGACGCGGGGCGTTTACCCCCCCAGCGCCGCGTCCGTCGCCCTCACCAGCCCATCGACGATGCCCGGCTCGGTGGACGCATGCCCCGCGTCCCAGACCAGGTTGAAATGGGCCTCGGGCCACTCGCCCTTCAGGGCCCAAGCGCTCTCCAGGGGGGTGACCACGTCGAAGCGGCCCTGGACGATCCAGGCGGGGATGTGGCGGATGGCGGCGATGTTCTTGAGCAGCCAGCCATCCTCGGCGAAGAAGCCTCGGTTGACGAAGAAATGGCATTCGATGCGCGCGAAGGCGACGGCAAAGTCCGTCTCGTTGAATTTGGCCGGCCGGCCTTGCGGCCCGCGAAGGGAGAGGGTGTCGCCTTCCCACTGGCTCCAGGCCTGCGCCGCCTGGGCCTGAACCTGGGCGTCGGGGCTGGTCAGGCGCCGGTGGTAGGCGCCGATCAGGTCATCGCGCTCGGGCTTGGGGATGGGGGCGAGGAAAGCCTCCCAGGCGTCGGGAAACAGCATCGAGGCGCCGTCCTGGTAGAACCAATCCACCTCGCGCTTTGTGAGCAAAAAAACGCCGCGCAGGACCAGCCCCGCCACCCGCGTCGGATGGGTGATGGCGTAGGCCAGGGCCAGGGTCGATCCCCATGAGCCGCCGAACACCGTCCAGGTCTCGATCCCCAGATGCCGGCGCAGGCGCTCGATGTCTTCCACCAGGGCCCAGGTGGTGTTGTCCTCAAGCGAGGCGTTGGGCCGGCTCTTGCCGCAGCCGCGCTGGTCGAACAGGACGACACGCCAGCGGTCGGGATCGAAGAAACGCCGCATGGTGGGATTTGTCGCCCCGCCGGGCCCTCCGTGCAGGACCACCGCCGGCTTGCCGCCCGGCGCGCCGCACTCTTCGAAATAGATCTCGTGCGGTCCCTGCACCGGCAGCCAGCCGCTGGCGAAAGGCTCGGTCTCCGCGAAAAGGCCGCGCCGGCCGGCGGTGGAGGCGGGCGGCGGCTGGGCGGCGGGGGCGGTGCGATCCATCGATGCGTCCTTAGACCGGAAACCGGCGGTCCAGCCAGTCCAGGAGGACCCGGTTGACCTCGGCCGGCTTCTCCTGCTGCGTCCAGTGTCCGCTGTCCTTGATCAGCACCTTCTCCAGGTCGGGCACATAGGATTCCATGCCGTCGGCGGCGGAGGGGGGAAGGACGGCGTCCGTTTCGGCCATCACCATCAGGGAGGGGACGGTCACTTGGTCGGCGACGCCTTCGGCGCGGACCCAGTTGCGGGTGAAGTTGCGGTACCAGTTGATCCCGCCGGTGAAGCCGGTGCGCTTGAAGGTCTCCACGAAGGCGGCCATCTCGTCGTCGGTGAGGAAGGTTTCGCGCGGATCGAAGGCGGGATTGTAGGCTTCGAGCATCTTGATCAGGGCGAAGGTCTGGGCGGGGGCGCCGGGTTCCGTCTCGTTCAGGGCGCCAGACAGGCCGCCGCTCGCCGGTCCCTGGCCGGGGAACGGACGGCGCAGGAAGAAGCTCATCGCCTTGGCCACGTCGCCCCCCAGCACCGCGTCCGCCTCGCCGGGTTTCTGGAAGTGGACGATATACATGTCCTCGCCGAACCGGCGGCGCATGATGGCGATGGGATCGGCCGGCGGCCTGGCCATGAACGGGGTGTTAAGGCCGATAACGCCGGCCACGCGGGTAGGGTGGCGCAGCGGCATCTGCCAGACCACGATACCGCCCCAATCATGGCCGCAGAAGATCGCCTTTTCGATCTCCAGATGGTCGAGCAGGCCGATCATGTCGCCGGTGAGCTGCTCCATGTCATAGGCTTCCACCGCCTCGGGGCGCGTGGTCAGCCCATAGCCCCGCTGGTCGGGCGCGATCGCCCGCCGTCCGGCGGCTTCGAAGGCGCGAAGCTGGTGGCGCCAGGAAAAGGCCAGTTCGGGAAAGCCGTGGCAGAACACCACCGGCACGCCGCCACCGTCCTTGGGACCGACGTCGTAATAGGCCATGCGGATGCCGTTGGCGTCGACGTAGGCCACAGGCGGCATAAGGCGATCGAGGGCGGTCATGGGCGTTTCCTTCTAGGCTCCAAACCCAATCACACGCTTGATGAGATGAGGCAAATCATGATTCCGAGGCTCTAAGGGGGCTTTTGGAGGCTCCGATGAGCGCGTTGTTTTGGCTGACTGATGAGCAATGGGCGGCG
>JALYTR010000401.1 GCA_030854165.1 Pseudomonadota bacterium
AAACGGGTCGGTTCGACACACATTTCCACTTTGCGTATTGCAACATATTGTCGGCCGGGTGTCAAGCGAAAAAATATTCGCGGTCTCCAGAATTTTTTTGCAACCGGCGGGAACCGCCACGGGGAGACGGCGTTTGGCTGATGTCTTCCCGCCTGCTGTTTCGCCCCCCCGACTGAAGGCGGGAGGCCCAAGGCCCGGCCGAACGAAAGTTCCGGCCGGGCCTACTCTTTTGTAGCGTCCGTCACGGCGACCCCGCTTCCAGACCCCCGTCATCCCGGAAAGCCGCGCCGGCGTGGCTTATCCGGGACCCAGGCCCGCGCTCACCGGCCGCACGATCCGCCCATCGCGGCGTCAACGAGCGTTGAATGTGGCCCCTGGGTCCCGGATAAGCCGCTTCCCCCGGATCAAGTCCGGGGTCGCGCCTTTCCGGGATGACGGCGGTAGAGGAAGATCACCCTCACCCCGCCGGCCTCGATGCGTTCAATTCCAAATGGCTGAAGACGGCATCAACGGGGTCGCTCACCCTGATCTCGACCAGCCTCCCCGGCGCCCGCATCAGGCCCAGGCGCTGCCAGAAGGCGCGGTTGACGTAATCGCCCATCAGGCCAAGCGGCGTCGATCGCCACTCGCTGAACGTCCGCCCCAGATCGTCGGAAAAGCGCATTTCGGCCACCGGCTTTGAGCCCGGATCGACCGCGTTGCCCACCCCCACCCCGCATTGCAGGACGAGGTTCAGGCAGCGCGGCCGGCCCTCCTCGATCTTGATGAAGGCGCTGGCCACGCGCGCCAGAGGGCCGCCGTAATCGCTATAGAGGCCGCTCTGGAACTGGCCGACCTGGTTGGTGGTATCGTCCCCAACCCAGGTCACGTCGTTGATGCTGATCGCCACCTGGCCGCGAAACTGCCCGCGCCCGAAACTCTGCCACTCACTCCATTCGCCGCGCGAATAGCTGTCGGCGTAGGCCCCCATGGCCGTCCCCACCCGGCTGCAATCGTAGGCGTAGGAGCCGACGCCGGGAATGTTCAGCACATAGAGTTCATGGCCCTCGAAGGTGGCCGCGAAGGCGGTCACGGCGGCGATGTTGGGGCACTGGCGAAGCTCGTCGTCGATGGAGTTGGACGAGATGCGGGTGGGCACGTTCTCGGAGCGATAGACCACCCGGTTGTCACCCACCCAGAAGAGGGCGTTGTCGGCGAAGGCGATGGAGCCTTGCGCCGCGCACCCCCGCTGGAACCCGCGTCCTTCCACCGGCTGATACGGGGCGGCCGGATCGGAGGAGACCGACCAGAACTCGACGGAATTGGCCCCGAAGAAGACCAGCTCCTCGTTCAGCACCGCGATCCCCACCGTGTTGTCGGCGGACGACTCGGCGGTGGCGAAGCTGAGGCCGCTTTCGTTCCCGGCGTCGTTGATCTCCGAATAGTAGAAGCGGTCGGAGGCGGCGACCTGATAGACGAACCGGCCGGCGAGGTAAGCCACGTCGGAAACGGGCGGCAGGACCGGGTTGACGATGGCCGTGAACGCGCCCGTCCCCGCATAGAGATAGGCCACGCCCGATGAGACCGCGACCACCTGAGAACGCGAAGAGGCAAAGCGGACCAGATCGGTTCCGGGGATGGTCCCCAGGTTCGTCCCGGCCTGGTTGAAGACGGTGTTTCCCGAAACGATGTAGAAGCCGTCGCCGAACGCCGGCGGGGCGAGCGCCAGGGCGCGGATCGGCCCGGACCCGTAGGCGTAGGCAGGGCTGAGGCCCGGCCGGGAAAACCGTATCTCGCGCAGCCCGATCAGCGGCACATACGGCCGCTCCTCGCGCAACGGCGTCGCCTCGCTGATCATGTTTACGAGGCGCGTCTCCGGCAGGCCATAGGCGCGGGAGAAGCCATCGGAGAAGAACGGGACCCGCAGCCCCGTCGCGGCGGTGAATCCGTCGGAGCGGAACTGGGCGATCTGGTTGGGCGGCGCCGAGCCTTGGGGAGAACTCACCATGATTGCCTCTCCCCTCCAACCGCCGTCATCCTTAGAAGGACGCGCCCCACCCCCACCGGCCGTCATCCCGGAAAGGCGCGAATCAGCAAACTCTACCTAACCTTCCTTCTGCGTGTATGTGCGATTTATGATGCATCACCTTTCCAGGGCGCGCCCGCACCGGAGGGGCTACCGCCCCGGAAAGGGGGTGATTACCATCACCAAATACACAACTCGCAAGGTTGGTAGGGACCCTGGCTCCGGCCAGTTAATCCCGAAGGCTGAGGCTGTACGCCATCCGCGCACGACCGAAGTTGAAACCATCCGCTACCCGACGAAGCGCAAATAGCGCCTAGCCGGCGGGGCCGGGGGAAGTTAGCGCCGACCCCGGCCCTTGCGATGCTTGCGTGCCGCCGATTTGCTTTCGTTCTTCTAAACGTGAGGCTTCGGCGGTGTCGCTGGCACGTTCCTAAGCCGCCTGGTCGCGAAGCGCACTTGCGCGCCGGGCTCGTCTTCGAGAAGGGGTTTAACGGATATGGGATCACCCAGGGTAATGTTTCGGCGGGCGCCAAGCGTATTGTCCGCACATCCAGAGGTCGCGATCACGGCCGCCAATTTTATCGCGGACTTCGGCTTTTTGGAATTTTCCCTCTTTGCAGCCCTAGCGACCATCCTGAAGGACAACGGCACGGCAACGCACATCATCCTCGGGCACGTAAATAGCTTCTCTTTCAAGCTCGATATCGTCATGGCTTTCGCGAGGATGCACGCAGAGACCTCGCCAACCGCAAAGGCTCTTGTCGAACTGGAGGCGGACATTCGAACGGTGAGCTCGTTCCGCAACATTCTCGCTCATGGGATTTACGTCGCCATTGAGGGCGAGGAAGGGATTGGTGCAACGAACAACATGTTCGTGGTAGGGCGCGGAGATCCCACACATGG
>JALYTR010000402.1 GCA_030854165.1 Pseudomonadota bacterium
GGCGGGGCGATGAGCGGCAACATCTCCACCATCCAGGGCTATCTCGCCGACGTGACCCCGGTCGAACAGAGGCCGGGACGGATGGGTCTGTTGGGCGCGGCTTTCAGCATGGGCTTCGTCACCGGCCCGGCCCTGGGCGGTCTGCTGGCCACGCCGGCGGACGGGGTGGCCGGATTTCATCTGCCGCTGCTCACCGCCGCCGGACTTGCCACCGCCGCGGCGCTGGGAGTGGTTCTGTTCGTACGCGAGACCCGCGCCGCCCACCACATGGCCATCCCGCCGACGCCGCGCCTTCAGTCCCTGGCCGAGGCGTTTAGCCATCCGGTCATCGCGCGCCTGCTGCTCGTCAGCTTCGTCGTCGTCTCCGGATTCGCCGGCATTGAAGCCACCTACGGCCTGTGGACCCAGGCCAGATTCGGCTGGGGTCCCCGGCAGATCGGTTTCGCCTTCATGGTGGTGGGGGTGACCGGCGCCCTGGCCCAGGGCCTGATCACCGGGCCCCTGGCGCGGCGGTATGGCGGGGCGCGGGTGCTGACCGGGGGGCTGGCCCTGGTGGGAGCGGGGATGGCGATCCAGCTTGTCTCGCCGACTTGGCCGGTGGCCATGGCCGGCTTCTTCACCGTCTCGCTCGGCCAATCATTGACCTTTCCCAATATCGCCGCCCTGATTTCCCAGGCCGCGCCGGCCGGGCGGCAAGGCGAGATGCTGGGCCTGAACATGGCCGGAAACTGCCTGGCGCGGTTCGGCGGGCCACTCTACGCCGCCGGCGTCTTTGAGCGCGTGTCCATCGGCGCGCCCTTCGCCACGGCGGCTCTGCTGGTCGTCCCGGCTCTGTTCATGGCGATGCAGATAACCCGCCGCGCGAGGACGGCGCGGTGACCCCGTTTGGCGGCGACCGGCCGGCGCCCTATTTCTCTCGGCCATGACCGCCCAGGCGCCAGCCCCGACGGCGCCGCGGCCGCGCGCCGCTCTCTACACCCTGCTGTCGGTGATGTTCATCAACATGATGGGCTTTGGCATCGTCGTGCCGTTGCTGCCCTTCTACGCCCAGTCCTTCCACGCCGCGCCCTGGCAGATCGCCCTGATCTTCTCGGCCTATTCCATCGGCTCCTTCTTCGGCGAGCCGTTCTGGGGACGCCTGAGCGACCGGGTCGGGCGCAAGCCGATCCTGATTTCCACGACCATCGGCAACTGCCTGTGCTACGGGCTTCTGGCCTTCGCGCCCAACATCTATCTGGCCTTCCTCATACGCCTGTTGGGCGGCCTGGCGGCGGGCAACGGCTCGGTGGTTCAGGGCTACATCGCCGATGTCACGCCCACCGAAGAGCGGGCCGGTCGCATGGCCAAGCTCGGGGCGGCCTATAATATCGGCTTCATCCTGGGCCCCTTCGTGGGCGGCATGCTGGCCAAGACCTCGGTGGGGCCGATCGGCTTCCAGATCCCGTTGCTCGTCGCCTCGGCCTGCGGCGCCGGTTCGGCCATCGGCATCGCCCTGGCGGTCAGGGAAAGCCGGTCGCGCCGGCCGCCGGAAGCCAACCCGAAGAGCCGTTGGGTGATGTTCGGCCTGGCGGCTCGCCATCCGGTGATCGGGCGGCTGATACTGCTGACCTTCGTCGTCGGCTTCGCCTTCACCGGCATAGAGTCGATCTTCGGCCTTTGGGCGCAGCACCGCTTCGCCTGGGCGCCACGCGACGTGGGCCTCTGCTTCGGCATCGCCGGCGCGGCGTCGGCCTTCGCCAACTTCTTCGTCACCGGGCCCCTGTCTCGGCGATTTGGCGAGACCCGGATGCTGGCGCTGGGGATGGCCGGAACGGTGATCGCCATCGCCCTGCAGCCGCTCAGCGACGGGGGCTGGTCCACCTACGCCCTGATGGCCGCCGCCTCCATGGCCTCTTCGATCGCCTTCCCCAACGCCTCGGCCCTGCTGTCGGGGGCGATCGATCCGGAGAGGCAGGGCCAGATCATGGGGCTCAGCAACGCCGCCGGCGCCTTCGCCCGCGTGGTGGGTCCGCTCGCCGCCGGCCTGGTGTTCGCCGGGATCAGCGTCAATGGGCCTTTCGTCATGGGCGCGCTCATCGTCGCCCCGGCGATCGCCCTGGCCTTGTCGGCGGGGCGGGCGGCGAGCCGCTCCGCCGCCATCGGCGATCTTGCCTTGCGCGTCCCTTTGCCCTAGAGACCGCGCCTTCATCCGAGCCGCCTGGCCCCAAGGCATGCCAGGGCGGCTCTTGAATTGCCCACTCTCAAAGAGGACGGCTTCCGACAAGGGACGCCGCTAAAGCGAAATGCCCAAACTGAAGACCAAATCGGGCGCCAAGAAGCGCTTCAAGATCACCGCGACCGGCAAGATCAAGGCCGGCGTGGCGGGCAAGCGGCACCGGCTGATCAGCCATTCCGCCAAATACATCCGCCAGCAACGCGGCACGAAGGTGATGAGCGAGGCCGACGCCAAGACCATCAAATCCTACCTGCCCTACGGCCTTTAGATCTTTTAGGAGCCTCAGCACACCATGGCCCGCGTCAAACGGGGCGTCACCGCCCACGCCAAGCACAAGAAGGTTCTCGAGCAAGCCAAGGGCTTCTGGGGACGCCGCAAGAACACCATTCGCGCCGCCAAGGCGGCGGTGGACAAGGCCGGCCAGTACGCCTACCGCGACCGCAAGGTGCGCAAGCGTTCCTTCCGCGCCCTTTGGATTCAGCGCATCAACGCCGCCGCGCGGCTGGAAGGGATGACCTATTCCAGGTTTAGTCACGGCCTGGGGCTGGCCGGGATCGACGTGGACCGCAAGGTGCTCTCCGACATCGCGGGAAACGATCCGGCCGCCTTCAAGGCCATCGCCGACAAGGTTCGCGCCGCGCTGGGGTGAGGCGCACGGGTTCCTTCTCCCCTTGCGGGAGAAGGTGGCC
>JALYTR010000050.1 GCA_030854165.1 Pseudomonadota bacterium
TGGCGGCGCCGGGTCGGCCGCCGGCGCGGCGGCGCCGGCCATGTCAGCCATTGTCAAAACACGCGTCCTTCACGTGGCCGTGGCGGGCCTCGACAATAGGCCGGTAGCGCCGCCGCTTGAAGGGGGCGGCCCTCCGGCCGCCGTCCCGGACGCCAGATGGTGCAGGACGATACCGCTGGCGGTGGCGACGTTGAGGGAATCGAAGGCGCCGCTCATGGGAATGGCGACGGTTTGGGCGCGCGCGAGGATCGCGGCGGGCAGGCCCGACCCTTCGGCGCCCAGCAGCACGGCGACCCGATCGGGGCGCCCCAGATGAGCCAGGACGGCGCCGCCGGACGGGCTGAGGGCGAGACAGCAAAAGCCGCGGCGTTCCAGAAGATCCAGGGCGTCCGCGCCGCGAGGCAGCCTGGCGAACGGCACGATCAGGGACGCGCCCACCGAGACGCGAATCGCCTTGCGATAGAGGGGATCGCAACACGCCGCGTCGAGCAGCACGGCGTAGACCCCGAAGGCCGCGGCATTGCGGAAGACCCCGCCGATGTTGTCGTGGTTGGAGACGCCAAGGAGGGCCATCACGATGGCGCGCGGCGGAGCCTTCGCCAAAACCTCCGTCGCGGAGGCCTGGCCGCCGCGCCGGCCGAAGGCCAGCACGCCGCGGTGGATCGGAAAGCCGACGATGGCGTCCATCACCGCCTGGGCGGCGCTGTAGACGGGCGTTTGCGACGGAAAGGCGCCGATGAGACCGGCCAGGCGATCGAGCCTGGACGCGGCGATCAGCAGGGCTTCGGCGCGGTAGAGCGCGCTGCGCGCCAATACAGCCAGCACCACCTCGCCCTCGGCGATGAATCCGCCGTCCTCGCCACGCCCGGCGATGTCCCGGTCGCGCACGTGACGAAACGACGCGATGCGCGGATCTAGAGGATCGGTCACGGTTATGATCAACGATTGGGTCGCCCTTGGTCGTGGCTGGGCTATAACCACGGGCGACTCTCCAAGGAAGGATTCCCTAGCGATGTCCCTGGCCGCGATCAAATTCGAGGTGGCGCGGTTCCTGGCCCAGGCCAGGGAGCATGTGCACGAAGCGGAACGGCACCTGGCGAGCGGCAATGACGCCGAAAAGATCAGGGCCGCCGGCCAGCTCAAGTTCTACAAGGCCCAGCAGGCGGCGTTCGAGGAGCGCCTGGCGCAACTGGACCGCTGCCACGACACCGCGGTGGAGAACGTCATCCAGGGGATCCGCAAGGAATGGCTGATCCAGAAGGAGATGTTCGAGGAGTGGAGTCACGGGGCGAGGTTGTAGGGGAGCAGCCAAGCTCCTCCCTCCCCCAATGGGGAGGGACAGACGGCGAAGCCGTCAGGGTGGCGGAGTCTGGTGAAGATCGCCGACGTCAGCGGCCTTTTCCATCACTCCCCACCCGTCTTCTCGCTACGCTCGAAGCCACCCTCCCCATTGGGCGAGGGAGGCTTCACGCCTATGGCGTGGCGTCCAGCGCCGCCGCCACGGCGTCCTCCACCCGATCGAGCCAGACGAACTCGAGCTTGTCGCGCGCTTCGGCGGGGATCTCTTCGTAGTCGGGGCGGTTGCGGGCCGGGAGCATGACACGGGCGAGGCCGGCGGCGGCGGCGGCGACGACCTTTTCCTTGATCCCGCCAACCGGGAGGACCAGGCCGCGCAGGCTGATCTCGCCGGTCATGGCGGTGTCGCTGCGCACGGTGCGGCCGGTGAGCAGCGAGGCCAGGGCGATGAACATGGCCACCCCGGCGCTCGGCCCATCCTTGGGGGTCGCGCCGGCGGGGACGTGGACGTGGATGTCGCTCTTGTCGAACAGCCCGGAATCGATTCCCAGCGCCCCGGCGCCAGTCTTTGCGAGGCTGAGCGCCGCCTGGGCGCTCTCGCGCATGACATCGCCGAGCTGGCCGGTGAGGATGAGCTTGCCGCGGCCGGGCATCCGGGCCGCTTCGATGAACAAGATGTCGCCGCCGACCGGCGTCCAGGCCAGGCCCGTCGCGACCCCCGGCACGCTGGTGCGCATGGCCACTTCGCTTTCGAAGCGGGGAGGGCCCAGGATGTCATGCAAGTCCGCCGGAGTGATGGCGGCGTGGGAGGCGGCGCCCTCGGCGATCCTGACCGCGACGTGGCGCAGGGCGCGGCCGATCTCCCGCTCCAGGTTGCGCACCCCCGCCTCGCGGGTATAGGCGCCGATGATCTGGCGCAGGGCGTCGTCGTCGATTTCGGCCTGGTCGGCGTTCAGCCCATTCGCCTCGAGCTGGCGGCGAACCAGATAGCGCCGGGCGATCTGGAGTTTCTCGCCGGGCGTGTAACCGGGAAGGGAGATGATCTCCATGCGGTCGCGCACCGGCCCTGGAATGGTGTCGAGCATGTTGGCGGTGGTGATGAACACCACGCGGGAAAGATCGAACGGCACGGACAGATAGTTGTCGCGGAATGTGGCATTCTGTTCGGGATCGAGCACCTCGAGCATGGCCGACGAGGGATCGCCGTGCATTCCCGATCCGAGTTTGTCGATCTCGTCGAGCATCATCACGCAGTCGCGCGCGCCGGCCCGGCGGATGGCCTGGATTATATTGCCCGGCAGGGCGCCGACATAGGTGCGCCGGTGGCCGCGGATCTCCGCCTCGTCGTGAACCCCGCCCAGGCTGATGCGCACGAACTTGCGCCCCATGGCCCGGGCGATGGATTGGCCCAGCGAAGTCTTGCCGACACCGGGCGGACCCACGAAGCAGAGGATGGGCGCCTTGCCTTCCGGGGCGAGCTTGCGCACCGCCAGGTATTCGACGATGCGGGTCTTGATCTTCTGAAGGCCATAGTGATCCTCATCGAGGATACGGCGGGCCTCGGCGATGTCGATGGGCGGCGGGGTCGGCGGCGCCCAGGGCAACTCCACCAGCCAGTCGAGATAGGTGCGGATCATGCCGTATTCGGCCGCCGCGTCGGGCGTGCGCCTCAGGCGCCCGAGCTCCTTGCGCGCCTGAGTCTCGACCTCGCCCGGCATCTGGGCCTTGTCGATGGCGGCGCCGAGTTCTTCGACATCGGCCGCGGCGGTGTCGCCCTCGCCCAGCTCCTTCTGGATGGCGGCGAGCTGTTCGCGCAGCAGGCCCTGGCGCTGGCGCTCGGTCAGGGCGGCGTTGGTCTGGCGGCCGATCTCCGCCGACAGGCGCAGGACGTGCAGCCGCTGGCCCAGGATGGCGGAGACCTTGTCGAGGCGCGCCTTGAGATCGAGGGTCTCCAGGACGTCCTGCTTTTCCTCCGCCTTGGCGTCCATGTAGGCGGCGGCGATGTCGGCCAGGGCGCCCGGCGCCGGGATGGTGGCGACCGTGGCGCGCAGGTCGGCGGGCGCCTGGGGTATGAGATCGAGGATCTCCAGCGCCTGGGCGCGCAGGTTGAGGAACCGCGCCTCCACCTCGGCGTCATCCGGCGTGGGTTCGGCCAGGGCCGTCCCGCGCGCCACCAGGAACGGCCAGCCGGCCAAGAACTCCGACACGCCAAAGCGCTGCACACCCTGGCAGATGATGTGGTGATCGCCGGTGGGGGTGGTGACGTAGCGCAGGATGTTGGCGACCAC
Source organism: Pseudomonadota bacterium (assembly GCA_030854165.1). Lineage (GTDB taxonomy): Bacteria > Pseudomonadota > Alphaproteobacteria > Caulobacterales > Caulobacteraceae > Acaudatibacter. The sequence continues at coordinate 3,585 of JALYTR010000050.1, forward strand.
CCCCAGAGTGTGCAGGTCGGCGGCCGCCGGATCGGCTTTCTCCGGATCGCGCTGCAGAATGACCAGGATCTGGCGCTGCTCGCGCACCGCCTGCTGGGCGGCGGCGATGGCGCCGGCGCCGGTGATGACGATGGGCAGGACGATCTGCGGAAACAGCACCATGCCGCGAATGGGCACGACGATGAAGGCGTCGGCCGGCGGCGAGGCGGGCGCGGCCTGGGCGGAGCCGCTTGGCGCCGCGGCGTCCGGGGCGGCCGCGACGGCGGCCTGGGCTTCGGGGATGGCGATATCGGCGGTCATGGTTCTCCAGCCGCCTCACGCGACCTTGCGCAGGGTGACGACCAGGCAGCCGTTCACGCTCTGGCGGTGAATCTGATCGTAGCGGCCGGCCGGCAGGGGCACGCGGCGCTCGAAGCGGCCCTGCGGAAGCTCGAGCCGATGGATGACGGCGGTGCGCAGTTCAACCGGCACTGTGCGCTCGCCGACGATGACCAGGACGGGCCCCTCGATGACCAGCTGGATCGCCCCGTCGTTCACCCCCGGCAGGGCGGCGATGATCAGAACCTGGGTGGGGGTTTCCAGCACGTCCACCGGCGGCTCCCAGCTCGCCTGGCGGGCCGGGCCGGAAGAGGGCTGAAAGAGCTGGCGGTGCAGCCGCTCGGCGCGGGCCAGCACATCCAGGGCGTCGCCCCACATCCAGTCATTCGGATCGCGCGCGGGCATGGGCTCTCGATGGTCCTTTCGGCGCCGGTCTGGAAAGCCTCACTGTGGGTGTGGGCGTGCGACGGTTCAAGGGCCATCCGATTGGGGTGGACGGCGGGCCGGCGCACGGGCTTAAGTCGGAGCGCCATGCGCGCCTTGTCTCTCCTCGCCCTGATTTCGCTGGCCGCGACCGGCGCATCGGCAGCTTCGGGCGCGCCGATCTCCGCTCACGCTCTGGCCCTGGCGGCCGGTTACAAGGCGGCGTTCCTATGCAGTGGGGTCTTCGACGCCGGCGAGCCCGAAGTCGAGATCGCCGCGGACGATCTGGAAGGGATCTATCCGCAATATCAGGCGGCGGTTCGCACCCTGACCGCCAGCATCGATCGCCCCGCCGGGACGGTGAGCGTCGCCTTCGACGCCAAACTGCCCCCGCGCATCGCCGCTTGGCGCCCGTCGCTGGGCTGCGCGCAACTGCCGATCGGGGCGGCCCCAAAGACGATCGCGCTGCTCCCCAGGCTTGAGGCCAGGCCGCCTTCAGGCGCCGATGCGCTCCCCTGGCCGGCCGGAGACCGGGGCGCAATAGCCCCGCGCGGCGCCCTGGATGCGGTCGTCGCGAAGGCTTTTGACCATGCGACCTATGGAGCTGGAACCGAGACCACCGCCGTGGTTGTGGTTGCCGGCGGACGCATCGTCGGCGAACGGTACCGGGCCGGTTTCGATGAACATCGGCCGCAGCGCACCTGGTCGGTGGCTAAGAGCCTGACCGCGACCCTGGTCGGCCGGGCCGTCCAGCTCGGCCTGGTGAAGGTCGATGCGCCCGCCGATATTCCCGAATGGCGGGCGCCCGGCGATCCGCGCGCCGCCATCACCCTGGCCGATCTCATGCACATGGCCAGCGGTTTTTGGACCGACGGGCCGGGCAACCGCACCGACGAGATCTATCTGGGCGGGGCGGCGGTGAATGAGGCGGCGACCGCCATGCCCATCGAGGCGGCGCCCGGAAGCCGGTTCCGCTACGCCAACAACGACGCCCTGTTGGCGGCGCGCAGCCTGCGCGCGAGATTGGGCGACGGCCAGCGCGCCCTGGCCTTCCCGTTCAACGAACTCCTGTGGCGGATCGGCATGACCCGCACCACGCCCGAGACCGACTGGCGGGGCAATTTCGTGCTTTCCAGCCAGGTGTGGACCACCGCCCGCGATCTGGCGCGCCTGGGCCTTCTCTATCTGAACGACGGGATGTGGAACGGCAAGCGCCTGCTTCCCGATGGGTGGTCCCGTTTCGTGGCCACGCCCGCCCCCGTCCAGCCGGAGAACGCGGCGGGCGGCGGCCCAGGCTACGGCGCCTTCTTCTGGCTCTATGGCGAGCGCCAGGGCCTGCCGGCCGGAACCTACGCCATGGAAGGCAACCGCGGTCAGTACGTGTTCATCGTGCCCGCCCGCGGCGTGGTCATCGTCCGCCGCGGCTTCGACGCCGCCGGAGCGCCGCCGTTCGAGGCGGCGCGGTTTGTCAGGGACGTGCTGGCGAGGGCGCCGTGAAAAAGCCGTCACGGAATCCTGATATGACGGCCTCGGGGTGGGTGTTTCTTTCCAAGGGAGATGATCCAACATGACCACGCAGGAGATCGCCGCCGACCTGGTGGCGCTGTGCAAACAGGGCAGGTTCGAAGACTCGGGGGAAAAACATTGGGCCGACGATGTTCTCAGCGTCGAATTTGGAGGAGACAATCCGGAGTCGCGCGGCAAGGCCGCCGCCCGCGCCAAGGGCGAGTGGTTCATGAACAACCATGAGATCCACGGCGTCGAGGTCGAGGGGCCTTACGTCAACGGCGACCAGTTCGTCGTCCGCTTCAAGATGGACATGACGCCCAATGCGTCGGGCCAGCGCATGAGCCTGGACGAGGTCGGGGTCTACACCCTGAAGAACGGCAAGATCGCCGAGGAGCGCTTCTTCCACGGCGGCTCACCGCAGGTCTAGCCCCTCCAGCCGCCCATCGGCGCGCCAGGCTTCGAGAATCTGGACGAAGGCGATGGGGCCCTTGCCGTAGGGGCCGTTGCGGGCGGCCAGCGCCGAGGGCTTGCCTTCGTTGTTGTAGTAGCCGGGGGTGCAGTCCTCCTGGAACTTCTGGCGCAGGATGGCGCAGTCGACGACGGTCTGGACCCAGGCGTCCTCGGCCGCTTTCGAGACCTCGGCGGTGCGCGTCCGGCGGCCCATGCATTGCCCCACGATGTAGGCCAGGTGGCGGCTCTGCTCGTTCATCATGTGCGGGAAGTTGGCGGTGAAGCCTGACTGGGCGTTGCTCATGATGAAACAATTGGGAAAGCCGGCGCTCATCAGGCCGTGCAGGGTGGCGACGCCCCCGGCCCACTTTTCGGCCAGCGAGGCGCCGTCGCGCCCTAAGATCTCGTAGCCGGCCCGGCGGGTGTAGCCGGTGCCGACCTCGAAGCCGGTTGCGTAGATCAGACAGTCGAGGTCGTATGTCCGGCCGCCGGCGACGACGCCGCGCGGAGCGATCGTCTCGACGCCGCGCCCGGCGGTATCGACCAGGGTGACGTTCGGGCGGTTGAAGGCGTCCAGATATTCGTCGTGGAAACAGGGTCGTTTGCAGAACTGATTGTACCAAGGCTTGAGCGCCGCCGCGGTAGCGGGATTCTTGACGACGGCGTCCACCCGGGCGCGCACCTGCTCCATCTTGCGAAAGTCGGCCAGTTGCATCAGGGCGACCGGATCGCCGATGCTCTCGCCGGCCTCGCGCTTCTTGCGGGCCAGAAAGAGGAGATTGCCGATGATGTCGGTCCAGCCGTCATCGACCAGATCCTCTTCCTGGAAACCGCCGGAGACCAGGACGTTGAAATTGTCCATCCGCTTCTTCTGCCAGCCCGGCGCCAGGCCGGCGGCCCAGGCCGGATCGGTTGGACGGTTGGCGCGCACATCGATGGACGAGGGGGTGCGCTGAAAGACGTAGAGCTGCTCGGCGCCCTTGGCCAGATGGGGCACGCACTGAACGGCCGTGGCGCCAGTGCCGATGATGCCGACGCGCCTGCCCTTCAGGCCAGTGAGGTTCCCCATCGCATCGCCGCCGGTGTAGCCGTAGTCCCAACGGCTGGTGTGGAAGGAATGGCCCCCGAAGGTCTCGACGCCCGGGATTCCCGGCAGTTTTGGCCGGTGCAGGGGACCGTTGGCCATGACCACGAAGCGCGCCTTCATGGCGTCGCCGCGGTTGGTCGATATTGTCCAGCGGGCGGCGGACTCGTCCCAGCGAAGCTGCGTGACCTCGGTCTGGAAGCAGGCGTCGCGATAGAGGTCGAAATGGCGCCCGATCGCCTGGCTGTGGCCGAGGATTTCGCCGGCGCGGGCGTATTTCTCCATCGGCAGGTAGCCGATCTCTTCGAGGAGCGGCACGTAGATGTAGGATTCGATATCGCAGGCGGCGCCGGGGTAGCGGTTCCAGTACCAGGTTCCCCCGAAATCCCCGCCCTTCTCGACAATGCGGATGTCGGTGACGCCGGCTTCGCGCAGGCGGGCGGCAGCCAGGAGGCCGCCGAAGCCGCCGCCGATCACCACGACCTCGACCTCGTCGGTGAGCGGCGTGCGGGAAAAACCCGGCTCGACATAGGGATCGTCGAGATAGTGGGCGAAGGCGCCCTTGATCTCCAGATATTGATCGTTTCCATCCGCCCGCAGGCGCCGGTCGCGCTCGGCGCGGTATTTTTCGCGCAGGGCGACAGGATCGAAGCCCAGATCGCCGGTGGCTGGGCGATCCGTTTCCGGCGCTTCGACGTCGAGCGCCATGGTTTACACCTCTGGTTTTAGGTCGGTCGATACCGGAAACGGCCCGGTGTGGGTTGTCAAGTAACCACGGTTAATCTTCGCGGAGGTCAGGCGCGGGCGAGGCGGGTGAACCCGTCGGCGCTCCAGTCGTCGCTGCCCACGCCGTGATGAACCGTGAACAGGCCGCCCGGATCGTAACGGGCCTTCACGGCCCGCAGGCGTGGGTAGTTCCCCCCCCAATAGGCCCGCCGCCAATCGGCGTTAAAGTAATTGCTCTCCGAGAGATAGGAGCCTCCCGTCGGCGCGACGGCGCGCAACGCCGCCGCGGCCTTGTCGATCTCCCTTGCGTCCTTTCTCGCGCGAACCAGATCGAGGCGCGGAACGGGGAGATCAGGATATTGCGAAGGGCCGCCGGTGGCGACGATCGCCAGGGCGAAGGCGGAAAGGACATCCGGATTGACCGCCGTCTCCCGCGCCGCGCCTCGCGCCGCCTCCGGCGCGCCGGCCAGCCCCTTGTTAAAGTGCAGGAGCACCGTCCAATGTCGGCTGGCGGCGAAGAGGGCGTCGGTGAGCCGCGCCTGTTGCTCGGCCTTGAGCAGCGAGGCGGGCAGCCACAGAGAGTCGTAGCCGAAGAGGAAGGCGCCGACCTGACCCTGGTCACCTTCCCACCAGGCGTGGGCGGCCGGCGCGCCGGGCCGAGCGTCGAAGACCATCGCCTTCGAACCGCGCTTGCGCCGCGCGACGGCGTCCCACCACCCTCGCGCCGCGATGACGCCGACGTCGGGCTGGTCGGTGAAGGTGAAGTCCCCCGGCGAGGCCGCCACCCAGGCGAAGAAGGGACGCCAAACGGCGACCGCTTCGGCATCGGTGAGGCCGGCGCAGACCATGGAGATCTTCAGCCGGTTGTCGGGGTGAATCTCCGCGCTCTCACCCCAGTGCGGGTTGAACAGGCTCTGGGCGTAGAAGGCGATGAATCGGCCGACCAGGCGGCGGAAGGCGTCGTCCGACGAGGCCTTGATCGTGGCGCTGGCGCCTCCGAAGAATTGGGGCAGATCGTGGGTCCGCAGGGTGAGGCGGGTGACGACGCCAAGGCTGCCGCCGCCCCCGCCTTTCAGCGCCCAGAAGAGATCCGGGCCCTGGCAGGCGTTGACGGTGCGAAGGGCGCCGTCGGCGGTGACGATGTCGGCCTCCAGCAGCGAGGCGGAGGCCATCCCAAAGTATTTGGAAAACGATCCGAACCCGCCGCTCTGGATCAGGCCGGCCACGCCCACCGTCGTGCAGCCGCCGCCCTGAACGTAGCGGCCGGCCTTTGTGGTCACTGCGTCGTAGGCGTCCATCCACATCGCCCCGGCGCCGATGGTGACCGCCGGGACGGGGGCCAATTTTCCGGCGCATCCCTGGCCCACGAAGGCGTCGGCGAGGGCGATGCCGTTCATCGCCCGCGTCCAGATCATCAGGGAATCGGGCGCGTTGGACGTGCCTTGGTAGCTGTGGCCGCCGCCTTTGACAACCAATCGAAGGTTGTGACGCCGGGCAAAATCTACCCCCGCGACCACATCGGCGGCGCTCCTGGCGGCGACGACATAGGCGCTGGGGGCCGGCGACCAGGCGTCCAGCCAACCGGAGACCTGCGTCCCTGACGGCTGATCGCCGATGTAGTAGGGGTTGGCGAGGTTTTTTACGGCGTCGTGGCAGCCGGCGCTCTTGGGCGCGGTCTGGCAATCGGCGAACAGGGGGCGAGGCTGGAGAAGATTTCCGCCGACCCGCCGCTTCAGACCCTCCCACGCTCCGCGACTTGGCCACGCCGGGTCGGTGGGGCGGACGCGGCGCGCGGCGGCCGCGCTCGCCGCCCAGGCGCCCGTCGGG
>JALYTR010000051.1 GCA_030854165.1 Pseudomonadota bacterium
GGTATCCACCACCGCGGCCCTGAACGCGCCGGCGCCGCGCACCCCGACCGGCGTCGGTGGAATTGAGCAGAAGGTTGGGTAGGCGTGGACGTCTCGCGCCTTCGCCACGAGATCCGGAGGCAACGACGCGGGCGGGCCGCCGGCGTCCGGTTGCGCGGCAAGGCTTGTCGATGGCGACGCTGCCGCAATCAGCCCGACGCCCATCCAAATCAGCCTTGTCATTGAAAAATCGCGCGCGAGGGGCTTCATTGCGTTCCAAGTCATAGGCCAAGGCGCGTTCAAGCGGAAGGGCGCGGCGGGCGGCACGTAGAGGAGAACAGGAAGATGGCGGACGTCAAGGCCAACGCTCGCCCCAAGGCCGCGCGGCGCAAATCGGTCGGCGCGCCGGCGCCTGGGCCGAGTGTCCGGAAGACCAGCTCTCCCGACTTGGCGGTGGAGACGACTTCGATTTCGGCAGCCGGGACATTCGAGTTCCTATCACCGGAACAGCGTGAAGGCCTCGAAAAGCTCTCGATCAATCTGGCCCGCGCCGCCATGGCCGCGCAGGGTGTGATCGCCGAAGCGGCGCTGCGCCAGGCCGACCGTCCCGCCGCGTTGAGCGCCGACCCCTTTCACGTCGGCCCCGCCTTGGGCGAGGTGATGGGGCGCCTCGCCGCCCAGCCTGATCGCCTGATGCGCGCCCAGGCCGATCTCTTTGGCCGCTACATGGATCTCTGGCGGGCCACCACGCGCGAGGCTGGCGGCGAAGCCCAGCCCCCGGTGGCGGCCCCGGCCAAGGGCGACAAGCGTTTCGGCGACCCGGAATGGTCGAGCAATCCGGTTTTCGACACCATCAAACAGTCCTACCTGATCACCTCTTCGTGGCTGAACGATCTGGTGAGCGGCGTCGAGGGCGTGGAGCCGCTCACCAAGCGGCGGGTGGAGTTCTTCACCCGCATGCTCACCGACGCCTTCTCGCCATCTAACTTCCTGCTCTCAAACCCCGCCGCCCTGCGGGAGGCAATGCAAACCCACGGCGAGAGCCTCGCCCGGGGCATGGAGAACTTCGCCGCCGATCTCGAGCGCGGCGGCGGGCAACTGTCGATCAGCCAGACCGATCTGGCCCAGTTCAAAGTCGGCGAGAACGTGGCCACCGCGCCGGGAAAAGTGATTTTTCAGAACGACATAATTCAGATTCTTCAGTTCGCGCCGACCACCGAAACGGTGTGTGAAATCCCCCTGCTGATCTTCCCGCCGTGGATCAATAAATTCTACATCCTTGACCTACGGCCAGAGAATTCGATGATCCGCTGGCTGACCGGCCAGGGGCTGACCGTCTTCGTTACCTCCTGGGTCAATCCGGATGCCAAGCTCGCCGCCAAGACGTTCGAGGATTACCTCAACGAAGGAATCTACGCCGCCATCGGCGCGGTGACCCGCCAGACCGGCTGCAAGAGCGTCAACGCGGTGGGGTATTGCATCGGCGGCACCATGCTCTCCTGCGCCCTCGCCCACATGGCCGCGCGGGGCGACAAGCGGGTGAAATCCGCCACGTTCTTCGCCGCCCAGCAGGACTTCTCCGAGGCCGGCGACCTGCTGATCTTCGCGGGTGAGGGGTGGTTGGAGGATCTCGAGGCGCGGATGGACGCCGGCGGCGGCGTCCTGGCCGGCCAGACCATGGCCGACACCTTCAACGCCCTGCGCGGCAACGATCTCATCTGGTCATTTTTCGTCAGCAACTATCTGATGGGCAGGGAGCCCAAGCCCTTCGACCTGCTGTTCTGGAATTCCGACCAGACCCGGATGCCCAAGACCCTGCACCTCTTCTATCTGCGCAAGTTCTACGTCGAGAACGCCCTGGCCAAGGGCGAGCTCGATCTGGCCGGCGAGCATCTGGACCTGGGAAAGGTCAAGACGCCGATCTACGTCCAATCGTCCAAGGAGGACCACATCGCCCCCGCGAAATCGGTCTACAAGGGCGCGCGCCTGTTCGGCGGGCCGGTGACCTTCGCCCTGGCCGGCTCGGGCCATATCGCCGGCGTGATCAACGCCCCCGCCGCGAACAAATATCAGCACTGGACCAACGATGAGCTCCCGCCCACCCTCGACGAATGGCTGGCCGGCGCGGAGGAACATCCCGGCTCCTGGTGGCCGCACTGGGCCAAATGGCTGAAGGCGAAGTCCGGCAAGCAGATCCCAGCCCGCGATCCCGCGAAGGGACCGCTGAAGCCGATCGAAGATGCGCCGGGCGCGTTCGTGAAGGTGCGGTCGTAGTCAGAGTCGGTCGCGATGAAACACCAAATCCCTACCGTCATCGGCGGTTTTGTCTCTGCGATCATATCTTGAGAGTTGCAATTTCAAAAGGTGATCGCCGCGTTCAATTTGTACATTGACAGTAGTTGCTGGATTCTCGGAGACGAACAACTATTTTGCTTTATCTCAGCATCGACCTTGTCGTGGATGCCGTCCGATAAGGCTTTGATTTTACCGACGAGATCCGCGTTGGGCACTGTGGGATTTCTTTGTTCTATAGCTTGCGTAACTCTAATTGTTACGGAGGTTAGATTCACCAAAAAATTCTGATCAGAGTTCTTATCAATACCGCCGCACTCCGAGGCAGCCACTCTGGACGCAATGAAATTCTCCCAAATTTGGACAATATCGACCCGACCTTGGCTACGGGCTGCGAAAGCGCAGACCAGTGTCAGCGCCGCAGCGGCCCGCACTTTCGGATTCATGATTGACCTTTAACCTCACCTCAAGGCTCAAGCATAAATCATTCTCCCCGTTCCGCGAAGTTCCGCATCCGCCCCATCTCCGACCCTTGCTAAGCCAGCTTGTGTCTCTCGCGGGCCTCCCTCCGGTCGTCATCCCGGCCGGAGCGCTCTCGCGCGCGGAGAGCCGGGACCCAGGGGCCACGGCAACGGTGAAACGATCCGCCGTTCGCCGCATCCAGGCGCGTAGAATGTGGCCCCTGGGTCCCGGATAAGCCGCGCTCGCGCGCGTCTTTCCGGGATGACGGCGGTGTGGGTCAAGGCGAGGCGGAAGCTCCGGGCCGTGTTCACGCCGCAACGAACTTCAGCGCCACGCCGTCGTTGCAGTAGCGAAGGCCGGTGGGTTTGGGGCCGTCGTCGAAGATGTGGCCCTGGTGGCCGAGGCAGCGGGCGCAGTGGTATTCGGTGCGCAGGAAGCCCAGGAGATGGTCCTGCTTCTTGGCCATCGCGCCTTTGATGGAGGTGTAGAAACTCGGCCAGCCGGTGCCCGAATTGAACTTCCACTGCGATTTGAACAGCGGCAGGCCGCAGCCGAAGCAGACGAAGGTTCCGGCGCGGTGTTCGTCGTTGAGCGGGCTGGTGAACGCGGTCTCGGTGCCGTCGCGGCGCAGGATGTCAAAGGAGGCCGGCGGCAGGCGCTTCTTCCAATCGGCGTCGGTGAGCTTGCGCCACGGCGAGGCGGCGTAGGGATCGGCGGCGGCGAAGGCGCTGGCGAAAGGCGCGAAGGCAGCGAGCGCCACGGCGCCGGTGAGGATAGCGCGGCGGGCGGGGTAAAAGCTTGCGGTTCTCATGCGGTTAATACGAACGGCGGCGCGACTTGGGTTACATTTGGCGTCCAATCGTTCGCGACTACAGGCTCGCGCCCTCCGGCAGGCCCAGCATCAGATTGAGATTCTGAACCGCCGCGCCGGCCGCGCCTTTCCCGAGGTTGTCCAGCACGGCCACCAGGAGCGCCTGGCCCAACGCCTCCGAGCCAAACGTGTAGAGCTTCATACGGTTGGTTCCATTTAGGCTCTCCGGGTCGAGGGTGTCCCGAGAAGCGCATTTCTCGAGTGACGCGACTTCAACGAAGGGTTCATCCGCGTAGGCTCTCGACAACGCGCCGTGGATGTCCGTGATCCCCGGCGCTTCCGGGAGGGCGTAAAGCTGCAGCGGAACCTCCACGATCATCCCCTGGCGATAGCGGCCGACGGCGGGCGCGAACAGCGGCCGGACTGTCAGTCCGGCGTGAAATTGCATCTCCGGAACGTGCTTGTGGTTCAGATCCAGGCCATAGAGGCGAAAGGATTCGCTGGCGCGAGACGGAGAGGCCGGATCTTCAAACTGGGCGATCGTCGCCCTGCCCCCGCCGGAATAGCCCGACACGGCGTTGACCGTCACTGGCCACGCCGCCGGCAACAGTTCAGCGACGACGAGCGGACGAACGAGGGCGATGAATCCGGTCGGATAGCAGCCTGGGTTGGAAACGCGGCGCGACGCGGCGATCGCGTCGCGCTGGCCCCTCGCCATTTCCGGGAAGCCGTAGGTCCAGCCGGGGGCCGTCCGATGGGCGCTGGACGCGTCGATGATCCGCGCCGTCTCGTTGTCGACCAAGCCGACGGCTTCGCGCGCCGCTTCGTCCGGCAGGCACAGGATTACGACGTCGGCGTCATTGAAACGCTCACGGCGCGCCGACGGGTCCCTGCGCGCCGCCGGATCGATCGAGACCACATCGATATCCCGCCGCCCCGCCAGGCGCTCGCGGATTTGAAGGCCGGTCGTCCCCGCCTCGCCGTCGATGAAGACTGTCGCGACCATGGCCACCGAAGGAGGCCCTTGAGATTGGGGCGCGCGCCTCAGCGCTTGGAGAACTGGAAGCTGCGGCGGGCCTTGGCCTTGCCGTACTTCTTGCGCTCCACCACGCGGCTGTCGCGGGTGAGGAATCCATGCGGCTTGAGGACGGCGCGCAGGCCGGGCTCGTAGTAGGTCAGAGCCTTGGAGATTCCGTGCCGGACGGCGCCGGCCTGGCCGGAAAGTCCCGATCCCTCCACCGTCGCCACCACATCGAACTGGCCGAGGCGGTCGGCGATCTGCAGGGGTTGGGCGAGCATCATGCGCAGGACGGGCCTGGCGAAATAGGACTCCTGATCGCGGCCGTTGATGGTGACCTTTCCCTTGCCCGGCTTGATCCACACGCGGGCGACCGCGTTCTTGCGCTTGCCGGTGGCGTAGGCGCGGCCCTGCTTGTCGATCTGGGGCTCGCGCGGGGCGGTGTCCGGTTCGGGATTCGAAGAGAGGCTTTGCAGAGCCTCGAGGCCGTGAGTGTCGGTCATGGCTATTGGCTCCGGGCGTTCTTGGGGTTCATGGCCGCGAAATCGATGGGCTCGGGACCCTGGGCCTCATGGGGATGGCCGCCGCCGTTGTAAATTTTCAGGTGGGTCAGTTGCTTGCGCGCCAGGGGGCTCTCCTTGGGCAGCATGCGCTCGACGGCCTTTTCCAGAATGCGCTCGGGAAACCGGCCGGCCAGGATGTTTCCGGCCTTGCGCTCCTTGATGCCGCCCGGGTGGCCGGTGTGCCAATAGTAGGTCTTCTGCTCCAGCTTGCGGCCGGTGAACTTGACCTTGTCAGCGTTGATCACCACCACCGTGTCGCCGCAATCGACGTTGGGCGTGTAGTCGGGACGGTGCTTGCCGCGAAGCCGCATGGCGATGAAGGTTGCGAGCCGGCCCACCACGGCGTTTTGCGCATCGATGAGAATCCACTTTTTCTCGACCTCCGCCGCCTTCAGATAGGTCGTGGTTCTGGTGTTCATGGCGCAAATCCGTATGGGCGTCGGCGCGGGTCGCGGGCGGCGCCGAGGTGAGGCGGGGGAACTAGAGGCGTCTCACCGAAGTGTCAACAACAACTTCAAGAAATTCAAAAAAGAAGGGTAAATACAATCACTTCACCAATACGGTAACATGATACCATTCAGATGCGGCGCGAACGCCAGGCCAGTGCGACAGCCACGGCCAGCACGAACGCCGCATTGGCCTGGTGGAAAATCGCCAGCGACAATGGCATGCCCGACCAGAGGGCGGCGATGCCAAGCATGGCTTGCCCCGTCACCCCAGCGGCGAAGACCACGCACAGGCCTCTGATCGTCCCTGGAACGCGCGACGACCGGATTGCCGTAACCGCCATGCCGAGGCCCATGATCAGCAGGCCGTAAGCCAGCAGCCGATGGTTGAACTGCACCGCCGCCGGCCCGTGCGCGAAGGTTGCCCAGAACGATCCTCGCCAATAGTCGCTTGGAAAGATCGACCCGCCCATCAAGGGCCAATCGTTGTCGATCAGGCCGGCCTTGTCGCCCGCCACCAGCGCCCCGAGCAGGCACTGGAGAAAGACCCCGCCCGCCAGGAGCGCGCCGGCGAGCGTCCAGCCATCGCGCCTGTCACCGTCAGCCCTCTTCTTGCCCGACCAAGCCTCGAGCGCCGTCCAGATCAGGGCGGAAAACAGGATGAGCGCCAGGCCCAGGTGAATAGCCAGCCGTTCCGGAGCCACCGAAACACGCGCCTCGAGTCCGCTTTGGACCATCCACCAGCCCACCAGACCCTGAAGGGCGCCCAGAGCGAGCAGCACCGCGCAGCGCCAGACCAGGCGGCGGGGCAGGCGGCGGGTAGCCAGAAAGGTGGCGAAAGGCAGCGCGAAGGCAACCCCGAGCACGCGTCCAAGCAGGCGATGCGCCCACTCCCACCAGAAGATGAACTGGAACCCGCCAAGACTCATGCCGGGGTTGATCAGGCGGTACTGCGGGGTGGCGCGATATCGTGCGAACGCCTCGGCCCAGGCCTGACCGGTCATCGGCGGCAGGACGCCCGAAATCGGCTTCCACTGGGTGATCGACAGGCCCGAACCCGTCAGGCGCGTGGCGCCTCCCACCACGACCATGGCCAGAACGAGAAGGGCCACGGCCAGGAGCCAGATCGCCACCGGCCGAGATCGGCCGTCTCTCATCATGGTCCTCACCAGAGCGCCACGCCTTTCGCCACCATTATGACGGCGCGTGGAGCGGCCGGTCATCCGTCCCTGCTTGCGCCCGAATCAGGGCGAAATGGTCGGAGCGACAGGATTCGAACCTGCGACCCCTTGACCCCCAGTCAAGTGCGCTACCAGGCTGCGCCACGCTCCGATGCAGGAAGGAGCGCCTTTATAGTGAGAGCGCCGGGACGCGGCAATCGCAAATCCGGCGGCGGCTATCGGGCGCCGAGCAGGGCGTCGAGCCGACTCTTGGCCGCTTCCAGCGCCGCCAGCGACTCTTCAAGCGATCCGTGGCGGTCGGGCCCGTCGGGGCCGGCGGGCACCTTGCCGAGCGCCCGATTCTTGAGCCCTCGCTCGCGGTGGAGCTTCTGGACGCCTTTGATGGTGTAGCCTTCGCTGTGCAGCAAGCGATGCACGGTCGCCAGTATGGCGATGTCGTGGGGCCGGTAAAAGCGCCTGCCTCCAGCCCGCTTCATCGGGCGCACGAAGGCGAACTTGGTCTCCCAGAAGCGCAGCACATGCTGGGCGACGCCCAATTCCGTGGCGGCTTCGGAAATGGTTCGGAACGCTTCAGGCCCCTTGGCCACGGGCCGCCCGCCCCTATTTGGCCAGGGCGCGATCGATGCGCGCCTTGATCACCTGCGAGGCATGGAAGCCGACCACCCGGCGCGGCGCGATGGGCGCCGGCGCGCCGGTCTTGGGGTTTCGCCCGATCCGCTCACGCTTGGCGCGAACCTCGAAGACGCCAAAACCTGACAGCTTCACCGACTCGCCACGCTGCATGGCCTGAGCCAGGAGATCGAGGGTGCGCTCGACCAGACCGGCGCAGTCCTGGCGTGTAAGACCCACTTCTTCGTGAAGGGCGTCGGTGAGGTCGGCCCGCGTCAATGTCCGGTCTTTCATCGCAATCCTCTTGAGGGCAGCGGCGCCAAGGTGCACGGGCTCGATTGTAGCGTCAAGTCAAAGGCTTCCTGCGCAAACGAAATTGTCCGCTAAAGGCGCAGGACCACCGCGCCCCAGGTCAGTCCGCCGCCCATCGCTTCCAGCAGCAGCAGTTGCCCAGGCTTGACCCGGCCATCGCCAACGCCCTGGGCCAGGGCCAGCGGTATCGAGGCGGCGGATGTGTTGGCGTGAAGGCCGACTGTGGAGATCACCCGCGCCCCGTCGATGCCCAGGCGCCGCGCCACGCCCTCCAGGATGCGCTGGTTGGCCTGATGGGGAATGAACCAGTCGATAGCCGCCATCTCGACGCCGGCCGTCCTGGCGGCGGAAACCACCGCCTCGGCGATGTTCACCACGGCGTGGCGGAAGACCTGGTTTCCCTGCATCCGCAGCTTGCCGACCGTGCCGGTCGAGGAGGGGCCACCATCGACGTAGAGCAGATCCTGCTTGGTCCCGTCGGCGCGCAGTGAAAATCCGAGTATGCCACGATCGTCCGTCGTCCCGTCGCCGTCTCGCGGCTCCAGGATCACCGCGCCAGCCCCGTCGCCGAACAGGACGCAGGTGCCGCGATCGGTCCAGTCCATCAGGCGGGTCATGGTCTCCGCGCCGATGACCAGGGCGCATTTGGCGAGGCCCCGGGCGACGAAACTGTCGGCCACCGCCAAGGCGTAGACGAAGCCCGAACAGACGGCCTGGACATCGAAGGCGATGCACACGGGGACACCGAGCTTGCGCTGGACGATCGTCGCGGTGGCCGGGAAGGTCAGATCGGGAGTTGTCGTGGCGACGACGATCAGATCGATTTCGGATGGCGCGCGACCGGCGGCGGCCAGGGCGTTTCTGGCCGCGGCGACGGCCAGGTCGGAGGTGAATTGGTCCGGCCCGGCGCGTCGGCGCGAGTGGATGCCGGTGCGCTCGAAGATCCAGGCGTCGCTGGTGTCGATAGTCTTGGCGAGATCGTCATTGGTGACCTCTTCGGCCGGCAGATAGCTACCGACACCGGTGACAACGCTACGCAGGACGGAGGTCACGCGGTGGCTCTTTCTTCCGGCCCCTGGCTCGGCGCCGCGGCGAGGCGTTCGAGGTTGCGATCGATCTCGGCCGCGAAATCGCTGCGGGCGAGATCGGCGGCCAGGCGGATGGCGGTGGCGAAGCCGCGGGCATCGGCGCTTCCGTGACTTTTGACCACGATTCCATTCAGGCCCAGAAACGGCCCGCCGTTGATCGAACCGGGGTCGAGCCGCTCGCCCATTTTCTTGAGCGAGCGTCGGGCGATAAGAGCGCCGAGTTTCGAAAGGGCATCGGCGGTGAACGTCCGGCGAAGCTCGGCTCGAAAAAACCGCGCCAGGCCCTCGGCGGTCTTCAGCGCGACGTTGCCGGTGAAACCATCGGTGACGATGACGTCCACCGTCCCCTTGGCGATGTCGTCGCCCTCCACGAAACCCCGATAGTCGAAATCGAAGGAATCCCCGCGAAGCAGGCGGTCGGCGCCGCGAACGTCTTCGTGGCCCTTTTCGGTTTCCGTGCCGACGTTGAGCAGCCCGACGGTGGGGCGCTTCGAATGATGCACGGCGCGATGGAAGGCGGCCCCCATGACGGCGAATTCGACCAGCCGTTCGGCGTCGCACACCACATTGGCGCCCACGTCCAGCACGGCGGTGATCCCCGACAAGGTGGGCCAGTTGGCCACCAGCGCGGGCCTGTCGAGATCGCCGGTCATCCGCAGGAGCAGACGAGAGATGGCCATCAGCGCCCCGGTGTTGCCGGCCGACACCGCCGCGTCGGCCTCCGCCGCCCTCACGCTTTCGACCGCGTTCCACATGGAGGTCCCCTTCCCTCGCCGCATGGCGTGGGCGGGTTTGGCGTCCATCGAGACCACCCGATCGGTGTGGCGCACCTCGCACCGTCCGGCGATGGCCGGCGCGCGCGCCAAGGCCGCATCGAGGCTGGCCCGATCGCCATGCAGCAGGAAGCGCACGTCGGGCGGCAGGAATTTGGTCGCGCGGGCGACGCCCGGCACAACCACCGAGGGACCGTGATCGCCTCCCATGGCGTCGATGGAAATCACGAGAGGCTCGGGCAAGGCGGCGCTTTCAGCTCCGTTGGTACTCCCGTTTGGCCGGGCGGCCGGACGATACAGCCGGGCGCGCGCGATGCAAGCCGCGCGAACGG
>JALYTR010000403.1 GCA_030854165.1 Pseudomonadota bacterium
GCCTACGTCTCCAGCGCCTTTCGCCGCGCCGCCGCCGCGCCGAGCTGGCGGGCCAGTCCGAACGATCCCAGCAGATAGTGGAACGCCGCCCAGGCGTAGAAGCAGACGGTGACGATGAGGCCCTGGCGGGTCCCGGTGATCTCGGCGGCCCTGCAGTGGAGGGCGAGGCTCGCCGGCGAGGCCGCCGGGGCCGCGCCGCCGGGGCATTGGGCGGCGAAATTGGCCACCGCTTTGGCGCCGTGATCGCCGAACATGGCTGACAGCGAACCCATGATGTGATGGGCGCCGGCGTGGGTGAAATCGAACTGGGCGAAGCGGTCGATGATCCAGCCGGTGAACAAGGGCCCGCCGCCCAGGGCGATGATGTTGAGGAACAGGAACAGCACCGCCGCCGCCGTGGCCCGCCGCCGCGCCTCGACGACGTTCTGCACCACCCCGAAGGTCGGCCCCAGATAGGTGTAGTGAAAAATGCCCGGCAGCAGGAGGATGGCGGCGGCGATCTTCCAGTCGGGCTGGCGATAGGCGAGGATGTAGATCGGCGTGGCGATGGCGAGACCCATGGCCGGGACCAGGGCATACCAGCGCGCCCCGCGCTTGGCGGCCCAATCGGTGATAAAGCCTCCCGCCAAGGTGCCGACCAGGGCCGAAAAGCCGCCGATCAGGCCAACGATGAGGCCCACCGTGGCGTAGTCCAGGCCAAAAGCCCGGATGAAATAGGGCGGAACGAACTGCCCTGACCCATAGCCGGCGAACGAAGCCAGGGTGACGCCCAGCACCATGTTGAGCACCGGCCATTTGCCGAACAGGCTGGCGGCGACCGCGCCGAGTTCGCGCATCTCGGTCACGAGCCAGGCGCCGCGTGGCGCCGCTGCCGTGCGAGCGGCGACGTCGCTGGCCAGGATTGGCCGCTCCGGGGGGTCGGAATGGCCGCGCGGCGGTTCCCTGATGACGAACTTGACCAGAAGCGCCATCGCCACGCCCGGCGCCCCCACCACCATGAAGGCGACCCGCCAGCCCCAGGTCTTGGCCAGCCACCCGCCGGCGACGGCGCCGATCATCGCCCCCAGCGGAATGCCAACCGCATAGATCGACAGGGCCGAGGCCCGCCGGCGGGGTTCGAAATAGTCGGAGATCAGCGAATGGGCCGGCGGGGAACAGCCGGCCTCGCCCACGCCCACGCCGACACGCAGAGCCAGCAGTTGGACGAAATTGCCGGCGAACCCACAGGCCACGGTGAACCCCGACCACGCCACCAGGGCCAGCGAGATGATCGACACCCGGTTCCAGCGCTCCGCCAGCCGGGCGATCGGGATGCCCAGCAGGGTATAGAGGACGGCGAAGGACAGGCCGCCCAAGAGGCCAAGCTGGGTGTCGGTGATCTTCAGATCGACCTTTATCGCCTGGCCGATGGTGGCGACGATGGTCCGGTCGATGAAATTGAAGGTGTAGGCCAGGACGAGCAGGCCGAGGACCGCGCTCTTGTAGCGGTCGGAAAACAGCGGCTTGCCTGTCGTCATGGTCACGTCGCTCAAGAAAAACGCCTCCCCGCCGCGCGCCCAACGCGATTTTTTCTCGACTGTAGCCACACCGGGCGGCAATGCCACGTCCCTTTGCGTTAAGGAGGGGTCAACTGACTCTCTCTTCCCCCTTTGGGGGAAGTCCCGGCGAAGCCGGGGATGGGGGCTCCAGCTTGAACACACGATCCGCGCGCGCTGGATGCCCCCTTCGTCGCCTTCGGCGACACTTCCCCCAAGGGGGGAAGAGAATGTTACATGCATCTCGGTCGGGATGACCCTTGTCGAGATGTTCGCACATCTCGTTGCAAAAGGAGACACGAGCGATGGAAATCCTGATCGGCGACAAGGTCTGGTCGAGCTGGTCGATGCGCCCCTGGCTGGCGCTCAAGCGCACCGGCACGCCGTTCACCGAGACCCTCATTCGCCTGCACGCCCTGACCACCCACGGCGAGGCCCTCGCCGCCGGCTCGCCCTCCGGCTTGGTGCCGGTTCTCAAAGACGGAGAGGCCACGGTGTGGGACAGCTTGGCGATCTGCGAATACCTGGCCGAAAAATTTCCAGACGCGAAGTTGTGGCCCGCCGATCCGCTGGCCCGCGCCGCCGGCCGAAGCGCGGCGGCGGAGATGCATTCCGGTTTCCATTCCCTCCGCGGCGAATGCTCGATGGATCTTTCCCTGCGCACCACGCTCACCATCGTCCCGGCCACGGCCGACGACGTGCGCCGCGTGGTGGCCCTGTGGAGCGGCCTCTTGTCGCGGTTCGGCGGACCGTTCCTTCTTGGCGAATGGTCGATCGCCGACGCCTTCTTCACCCCGGTGGCCACCCGGTTCCGCAGTTACGGCGTGCGCCTTTCCGACTTCGGCGACCTTGGGGCGGCCGGCGCCTACGCCGAGCGGCTGCTGGAGACGCCGGAATTCCTGGAGTTGGAGAAGGCCGCCCTGGCCGACGTGGCGAAAGGCTCGACGGCATGATTCGCGAGGCCTGCCTTTAGCGCCGCCCGCCCGCGCTCAGATAAGCCCCAGCGCCTTGAAGCTCGCCACTCCTTCGCGCCCCACCACCAGGTGATCGTGGACGGCGATTTTCAGCGGACGCCCGGCCTCGACCACCTGACGGGTCATGTCGATATCGGCGGCCGAGGGGGTGGGATCGCCGGAGGGGTGGTTGTGGACCAGGATCACCGCGCTGGCCGACATCTCCAGGGCCAGTCGCATGACCTCGCGCGGATAGACCGGGGCGTGATCGACGGTGCCGCGGTTCATCACCTCATCGGCGATGAGCTGGTTCTTCTTGTCGAGGAACAGCACCCGGAACTGCTCGCGCGCCTCGCGGGCCATGGCCACCCGCGTGTAGGCT
>JALYTR010000404.1 GCA_030854165.1 Pseudomonadota bacterium
CGTGCTCGGCGATATTGCGCAGGCGGGTGACGAGCTGGAACCAGGTGGCGCGGGGCAGCAGCCACAGGGCGAACCACACCCACCACAATCCTAGCAAGCTGAACGCCGCGATGGCCACGCCATTGACGATCAGCCAGCGGCGTTGGCGGACGATCTCGTCGCCGAGAATGGGCAGCAGGGGCTCGCCAGCTTTGCGGACCTTGAGGCGGCCGACCAATCGCCCGAACTTCTGCTTGAACCAGGTCTGGCCGGTGAGGTCACGGACGATCTTGCGGCGCATCGAGGCGCGGCTGATCGGGAAGGGAGCCGAAAGGACCAGATCGGGATCCTCCGCCTGCTGGGCGTATTTGTGATGCTGGAGGTGGTAGTTTCGATAAGACGTCAGCGGGCCGCCGCACACCCACTCGGCCACCCAGTCGTTGACCGTGGGGTTCGGATGCAAAGCGCCGTGGGCGCCGTCGTGCATGAGGATGGCTAGCCCCAGCTGCCGCGCCCCGATGATCATCACCGCCAGCGGTAGGGTCAACGGCCAGATCACCGCCATGGTCCCGGCGGCCACGATCACCAGCCAGCAGTGGGCGACCAGGGCCAGCCCCTTCCACGACGAGCGCACGGGAAGCGGCGCCCAGTCCTGGGCGGTGAAGAAGTCCTTGGGGTTGACGCGGGCGGCGACGGCCATGGCCTCTTCTAACACGAAACTCCGTCCCAATATGTATGGCGCCGGCGCCGGCTCGCCAGAGGACCGATCACCGCGCCACCGCCCCCCGCGCCTCTTCCTGGCTCACGCCGAAGATGGTCGCCCAGGGCGTGGCGGCGGTCGCGTCCCACGCGTGGCGCGGGCCGACGGTGATCCCCCCATCGACCACGATGTGCGTGCCGCTGACGAACAGGGAATCGTCGCTGGCGAGGTAGAGGGCGGCGGCGGCGATGTCGGCGGGGAGGCCCGCCTTGGGGATGGGCTGGGCGATGGCGGCGTTCTGGGCCACCTGGGCGGCCATCTGGTCGGCGGCGTCGCGGGGCAGGCCGAGCGCCGTGCCGAAGATCGAGGTGGCGATCAGGCCCGGGCAGATGGCGTTGACGCGGATCTTCCGGGGCGACAGCTCCGCGGCGGCGCAGCGGGTCATGTGGATCACGGCCGCCTTGGCGGTGGAATAGGCCAGCGGCCCCCAGCCCGCCTGCAGACCGGCGATCGAGGCGGTGTTGACGATCGAGCCGCCGCCGCGCTCGCCCATCAGTAGCGTGGCGTGCTTCATGCCAAGCACCGGGGCGCGCACCAGGAGCGCGAAGGCGGCGTCCCAGTCTTTGGCGTCTATCGTCTCCACGCTTTCAAAGAGGCCTGAGCGGCCCGCGTTGTTGAACAGGATGTCGAGACCGCCGAACGCCTCTTTCGCGACCGCGCATGCCGCCGCGATATCGGCCTCAACGGTGACGTCGCAGTGGATATAGCGCACCCGTCCGCCGAAGCGCCCATCCAGGACGGCGCCCTTCTCGTCCTGAACGTCGGCGGCGATCACGCTCGCCCCCTCGGCGGCGAACAGCTCGACCGTTCCCAGGCCGATTCCCGAACAGCCACCGGTGATCAGGGCGATTTTGCCGTCGAGACGTCCGGTCATGCTCATTCCATCGTCACCACCACCTTGCCCATGGCCTTGCGGCTGGCGAGATGGAGAATGGCTTCCCCGGCGCGGTCGAGAGGGAAGCGTTCAGAGACGTGCGGGCGGATCTTGCCGGCCGCGTAGAGGTCGAGCAGTTCGGCCACATTGCGCTGGTGGCCGGCCGGATCGCGCCCCACCGCCGCGCCCCAGAACACGCCGACGATGTCGCACCCCTTGAGAAGGGCGAGGTTGAGCGGGATGCGCGGGATGCCGGCGGGAAAGCCGACGACCAGGAAGCGGCCCTGCCAGGCGGCGCAGCGCAAGGCCGCCTCGGCGTAGTCGCCGCCCACCCCGTCGTAGATCACGTCGGCGCCGTTCGGCCCGCACGCCTGTTTGAAAAGATCGGCCAGAGCCTTCTGGCCGTCCCGGTCGAAGGGGCCGCGCGGATAGACCACCCCCGCCGCGGCGCCGCGCGTCTTGGCCAGCGCCACCTTCTCTTCGGAGGAGGCTGCCGCCACCACCCGCGCGCCCATGGCCGCGCCCAACTCCACCGCCGCCAGGCCGACGCCGCCGGCCGCCCCCAGCACCAGCAGGGTCTCGCCCGGCTTCAGATGCCCCCGGTCCTTCAGGGCGTAGTAGGATGTGCCATAGGTCATCAGGAAGGCCGCCGCCTCGTCGAAGGGCATGGCGGCCGGAATGGGGATAAGGCGCGCCGCTTCCAGGGCCAACTCCCGCGCCATGCCGCCCCAGCCGGTGTTGCCCAGCACCCGGTCACCCGGTTTGACGTGGGTCACGCCCTCCCCGACTTCCTTGACGATACCGGAGATCTCGCCGCCGGGTGAGAACGGCCGAGCCGGCTTGAACTGGTATTTGTCCTCGATGATCAGCACGTCGGGATAGTTGACCCCGCACGCCTTGACCGACACCACCGCCCAGCCGGGTTTGGCGGTGGGACTGGGCAGATCTTCCAAGACCAGGGTCTCGGGGCCGCCAACGGCCTTGCTCAACACAGCCTTCATCGCGCCTGCTCTTAGTTTGCCTTTTTCGCGGGCGACGCTATCGCAAGGCCGGGGCGCGCGGAAGGCCACGGAACCAGCATGACGAACAAATGTATGACCCTCGCCCTGCATGGCGGCGCCGGCCCCCTGCGCGGGCGCGACTACAGTCGCGAACTCATCCATATGCGGGGCCTGATCGAGGCCGGCCGCGACCGCCTGGCCGCCGGTGCGGCGGCCCTGAACGTGGTCATGGAGACGGTGGCCGCCCTGGAGG
>JALYTR010000405.1 GCA_030854165.1 Pseudomonadota bacterium
TCCCAGCACGGCGTCCACGTCGGTGTGCTCGTCCTTGGCCAGCAGGAGGCGGAAATCGGGGCGGTTGGAAGCGAGCACCACGCCGTCGCGATCGACGATCAGGCCACGCGGCGGGGCGGTGAGCAGGAATTCGAATTCGTTGTGCTCGGAGGCGACCCGATATCGGCCCGACTCGATGAGCTGCAGATTGACCAGGCGCGCGCCAAGCGCCACCAGGCCGGCCCCGGCTACCCCACCGAACAGGAAGGCCCGCCGGTGGAACAGGCTCTGACGCTCGTTGACGTCGTCGAAATAGATGGTGGGCCTGATCATCGAAAACGCGTGTCCGCGTCTTCGTAGCGCTCGATGAGACGATTGGCGAAGGGAAAGAGGGCCACGGTGGCGACAAACTGCCAGCCGACGCCGGTCAGGGTGGGCGCGACGCCGCTCTTGAGGCTCGTAAAGACAAAGGCGGCCCCCAGCGCGGTGGCGCAGGCCGCGGCGTACCAGGCCCAAAGGCCCCAAAAGCCCTGCGCCGACAGAAAGACCCTGGCGAAGAACACGGGCGCGTAGGCGGCCAGAAGGGCGAGCGGCCAAAGACCGACGGGACCGCCCCATAAGAGATCGAGGAAAAGACCCAGGACGAGCAGGGCGAAGGGTGGCAGGATCGAGGGCCGGGTCATCCCCCAGGCGAAGGCTGGAACCAGGGCGAACACCGGCTCGGGCGGCCGCAGGCCGAACACCTGCAACGGCAGGGCGAAGATCAGCGAGGCAGCGGCGCACAAGGCCATCGGCGCGCCCAGCCAGAGGATCGGATTGAAGCGGCCGGCGGTGGTCGAGGTCATCGCGCCGGCGCCCTCCCGGCGGCTTTCGACGCGGGGGGCGTGACCGAAGTCGGCGTCGGGGCGACGGGCGCTTCGGTCGCCGTCGAGGGCAGGTCGCGGGGCTGAAGGGCGCCGGGCGGGGCGAGCTGGGCGAAGGTCTTGAAGAGCAGGATCTGGACGAAATCGATGGGCGAGCCATCGCTGTCGAGGGCCACGCGCCAGCTTCCATCGGCCCCCTTTATCGCCGCGCCCACCGGCAGGCCCCTGGGGAGGACGCCGCCGTCGCCGGAGGTCAGCACCCTGTCGCCCTCGCGGAGGGCCTCGTGAGTGCGCAGCCACGCCAGTTGCGGGCTGGGTCCGCCGTCGCCGGTCAGAATGGCCCGCCCGTTGGTGCGCGCAATGAGAACGGGGGTGCGGCTTTCCACATCGGTAAGCAGCAGGACACGGCTGACCCCTGACGCGACACCGACAACCCGGCCGACCAGGCCATGCTCGCCGAGGGCCGGATTGCCTTCGACGATGCCGCGCGACGCGCCCGCGTCGATGAGGCGGGTGTTGGAAAACGGCCCGCGCGCGTCGATCACGGCGCGGGCGAACACAACGGGGAGCGGCGGATTGGTCGTGATCCCCATCAGGGCCTTGAGGCGGGCGTTCTCCTCACCGAGCGCCAGGGCCCGGTCGCGCCAGGTCAGGGCCGCCGCAAGGCGGCGCCTCAACGCCCCGTTCTCGCTGGCGGCGAAAAAATAATCACCTACCGTCCGGGCGCCGTTGCCGATCCAGCGGACCGGGACGGTCAGGACGTCGCCCACCGGGGCGATCGCCGAATCGGCCGCGTTGCGCGACGCCGTATAGACCCGCGCGCGCGCTCCTTCCTGCCGGTCGCCCAGGAACAGGACCAGGGCGGCCACGGCGGCCACCGCCAGCGCCACGCCGGCCAGCCACAGGATCGGCGGCCGCACATCGCCCAAGGGACCGTCCCGCAAGGACAATCAACGCCTCCTACCTTCCTTCTCCCCTTGCGGGAGAAGGTGGCCGCGAAGCGGCCGGATGAGGGGTTTTCTACGGCCTCTCCGATGGGATGGCCTTACCCGCGGCGAGGTCGGCGCGACCCCTCATCCGACCCCCTTGGGGGGCCACCTTCTCCCGCAAGGGGAGAAGGATGTTTAGAACAGGCTGCTCTCCAGCAGGCCCTTCATCCATTTGGGGTGTTCAAGCACCTTGCCGCAGCCCAGCGCCACGCAGGACAAGGGATCGTCGGCGACGGTGACCGGCAGGCCGGTGTGATCGCGGATCTCCAGATCCAGGCCGCGCAGCAACGCCCCGCCGCCAGTGATCATGATCCCCTTGTCGGCAATGTCGGCGGCCAGTTCCGGCGGCGTCGCCTCCAGGGCCACCTTCACCGCCTCGATGATCTGGCTGACCGGTTCGGCCACCGCGTCGGCGGCCTGCTTTTCGCTGATCCTGACCTCGCGCGGCACGCCTTGCATCAGGTCGCGGCCCCTCACGTCGATCGCCAGGCCATAGCCGTCCTCGGGCGGGCGGGCGGTGCCGATCTCTTTCTTGATGCGCTCGGCGGTGGTCTCGCCGATCAGCAGGTTATGGTGGCGGCGCATGTAGCTGATGATCGCCTCGTCCATCTTGTCGCCGCCGACCCGCACGCTGCGCGAATAGACGATGCCGGAGAGGGACAGGACCGCGACCTCCGTTGTGCCGCCGCCGATATCCACCACCATGGAGCCGGTGGGCTCGTGGATCGGCAGGCCCGCCCCGATGGCCGCCGCCATGGGCTCATACATCAGGCCCACGCGCCGCGCCGAGGCGTTAAGGCAGCTATCGTTGATCGCCCGCCGCTCCACCGCCGTGGCGCCAGAAGGCACACAGACGATCACCTTGGGGTTCACGAAGCCCTTGCGGTTGTGAACCTTGCGGATGAAATATTTGATCATCTCCTCGGCGACCTCGAAGTCGGCGATCACCCCGTCGCGCATGGGGCGGATGGCCTCCATGTGGCCAGGCGTGCGGCCGAGCATCATCTTGGCTTCCGAGCCCACGGCATAGAC
>JALYTR010000406.1 GCA_030854165.1 Pseudomonadota bacterium
CGTCTGGGCGTGGGCGGCGCCGCCGAACATCGCCGCCCCGGCCACACCGGCCGCCAGCCCACTTCTCCTCAGGATCGCCGCCATGCGGCCGACTTTCACCACGCACGGACCTCTTGCGCCATTCACAACGTCCCCTTAGCGAGTCACCCATCCTCGGTATAGCAAAGCAGTGTGACGCCCGACAAAATCGCCAGAACCGGGGGCGCCCAGGCGGCGATGAATGGCGGAATGACCTCGGCCGAGCCGAGCGCGCCGCAGAACTCGCCCAGAAAAAAGACCACGAAGCCCAAACCCACGCCCGCCCCCGCGAGAGCGGCCAGGTCTCCAAGGCGCATCAGGCGCAGCGAAAAGGCCGCCGCCAGGATGGACATGGCCGAGAACAACAACGGCGTCGCGAGGAGCTGTTGCAGGCGGAGCCGATAGCCAGCCGCCGAATAACCCGCCGTTTCCGCGGAGCGGATCGTCGCGGGGAGGCTCCAGAAATCCACCGCGCTTGGTGAAGCGAACCGCTCCATGGCGGTGCGCCGGTCGAGGTCGGAGGGGATGGAGAGTTGTTCGGAGCGCACTGATCCGGCCCCCGGCAGCGCCTCGCGCACGTCGGTAAGGCGCCAGAATCCGGGCATGAGACGCGCCTGCGCCGCCTCGATGCGGCGCGAGAAGTCGAGCGCGCCGCTTGGGCCGGCGTTCTGAATGAACAGGGAGACGCCCTTCAGCCGCACCGTCTCGTCGTCGATGTCGTGCGCCCGGGCGTGAATGACGATCTGATCGCGGTCGTCACCCTGACGCAGCCAGATTTCCCCGCGGGCGCTTTGGGCGGCGCCGTCGCTCAGCGCCAGGCGCTGATCCTCGAAGCGCGCGTTGAGGGCGGCGGCGAGCGGGTTCAGCACAGTTACGGTGACGGCGCCGATCAGAAAGGACGCTGCGGCGGCGGGAAAGATGAAGCGCCATGCCGACACGCCCGCCGCGCGCATGGCCACCAGTTCGCCACGCCGGTTGAGCGCCACGAAGGCGCTCATGGCGCCGAACAGAAAGACGAAGGGCAAGAGCAGCAGAATGACCGAGGGTGATTTCAGCAGCGTCAGGCCCAGAAGGTCGGGAAAGGAAAGCTCCACCCGATTGGCCAGGGTGCGCGACAATTCCACGAAGTCGATGAGCACGATCACCGATCCGATCACCGCCAGCGCCGCGCCAACGCCCGTGAGGGTGCGCGCCAGGACGTAAACCTGCATGCGAGCGGCCGCGCCCCTCATGCTCGTCGCCTCGGCGGTGAGAAGTTCGGCGCGCCGATTCGCGCGACCGTCGATCTCGATTGCCGGCCAAACAGCACCGCCGCCGCGATGGCGGTCGCGCCCAAGGGGACTCCATATTGCAGGGCGTTGAGGGCTGGAGAGCCCCCCGCCGCCGCCTGAATCGCGAAGCCCAGGGTGCGGACCACCAGGGCCATGGCGGCCGCCGTCGCCATGCGCTGCCCGTAGCCCATCCGGCTGAAAGACCCGCCGATCACCGCCGCCATGGCCATGAACAGGAAAGCGATATTGTAGAGTGGCGCGGCCAGGCGCGAATGACCTTCGGCGAGCATCTTGACACGGTTGGCGCGTTCCCAGGCTCCTCGCATGTCGGGAAAAAAGAGCTCATGGAGATAGCGGTCGGACAGTTTGTAGCGGATTTGCCGCTCCAGGCCGATCAGGGGGCGAAGATCGAACACATATTCGTCGAAGGACAGATAGTTCAGCACGCCCTGGGGTGAAAACGCCTGGTTCGCTCCCTGACGCAAGACCAGGACGGGGACTCCCGCGCGTCGCTCCAGTCGCCCTTCGCGCGCCGTGATGGTCGTATCCTGGCCCTTGCCGTTATCGCGATCGATGAACAGGTTGTGGATGGCCCCGTCGTCATCGACCGATTGGGCATAGACGGTGAGCCCCGCCGCGGGGTGGCTGAAATGCCCGGGCTTGACCATGCTCGCCACCAGATCGCCCCTGACCGCCTGGAGGCTTTGGCGCAGAGCGCGGTAGCTCCAGGGCTGGATCCAGAGGGTCAGGACGAGGGTGAGGAGCGTCAGCCACGCGGCCAGCTCGACGGCCGGCCCGATCACTCCCCAGCGGCTCATGCCGCCGGAAAAGCAGATCACGATCTCCTGTTCGGTGTGCAGGCGATTCATCGCCACCAAGGTGGCGACGAGCACCGCGACGGGCAGGATCATCACGATCAATTGCGGCATGGCCAAGAGGGCGATCTTGGCGAATACCCACGGACTCTGGCGCTGATCGACCAGTATGTCGAGCCCGGAGAGAAGCTGGCTTAACAGCGCCACCGCCGAAAGCGCCGCCATCGCCAGGAGCGTGGGACCCAGCAGCTGGCGAAACAGATAGCGGTCGATCAAGCACATGAAGCGGAGGTCAAGGCTCTCGAATGGGCGTGGGGCGAACCCCGAAGCGCGGGCCGCGCATTTGTAAACACGGCCTTAGCCGCGAAACAACCGGCGCGACCTACGACGCCATGGGCGGGCTCGAATCGACCGCCGGCCCGAACACCTTGATGAAGGCCGTCTTGAGCGCGACGTCCACGTCCTGAAGGCTCGCCGCGAGGCCCAGATCAGCCAGGCTCGTGACGCCGTGATCGGTCACGCCGCAGGGAACGATGCCGTCGAAGTGGGAGAGATCGGGGGCCACGTTGACGGCGATCCCATGGAAACTGACCCACCGCCGCAGCTTCACCCCGATGGCGGCGATCTTGTCTTCGCGGGCCGGCGCACCGGCGCCTTCGCGCGCCACCCATACGCCCACCCGCCCGGGCCGGGCTTCGCCGACCACGCAGAACGCGGCCAGGGCCTCGATAATCCACGCTTCGAGAGCGGCGATGAA
>JALYTR010000052.1 GCA_030854165.1 Pseudomonadota bacterium
CGCCGAAGACGACCCGATCGCCGACCCGCAGACGTTTGCCGGGGCGCATGAAGGCCGTCCACCGCGAAGAGGAGAGGCGCCGGTGCAAGGTCGCTTCGACAACGCTGGTCCGCCCTTCCCGCGCGCGTACGCCCTTGAGCCGCGCCGCGATCACCCGCGTATCGTTGAGTACGAGAGCGTCTCCGGGTCGTAGAAGGTCCGGCAGGTCAGCCACCGCTCGGTCTTCCAAAGCGCCGGCGGCGTCCACCACCAGCAACCGCGCCGAGTCGCGCGGCGCGGTGGGACGCAGGGCGATGCGGTCTTCGGGCAGATCGAAGTCGAAGTCCGCGAGGGTCATGGCGGCCTCGGGTAGGCTCCCGTTCTCATGGACGTCAAGGGAGGCAATCGTCTCGCCGGACGTTCCTTGACATGGCTCTGGCAATGTTTGCGTTTGGCGCTCATAGTCACGCTTGAAGGGGCGACCAAGACCGGTCCGGCGTATGTGGTCGCCGATACCGGCGGCGTCGGCCTCGACGATCGAGAGTCGCGCAGGCCATGACTCCGGGGGGACGGGATGGCGCCTTATACCGCGGGCCTCCCAGGGCTGATTGAGGGCCGCGCCGACCTGGACGCGGCGCGCGCGGCGTTATACGCGACCGTCGCGGCGTGGGACTATACGACTCGCGGCGTCGCCACTGAACCTCTCATCATCGCCTCGCGGCGGATCCTGGAAATCGGCATGGGCGGCGGCCCGTTCGGAGCGGCGGCCGTCGGCTGGGGCGCCTCCGCCTATCTCGGCGTGGACCCTTTAGTCGGCACCGACCATGTTCGCGATTTCCGCAGCCTCGCCGACAGACGCGTCGCTCCCTACGCATCATTTCCCTTTAGTTGTGAGGAGATCATGCGTCTGCACCCCAACGTCAGGCTGATCGGCGCGCGCGTCGAGGACGCAGTGGACGAGGTGCGCCGCTTTCAAGCCGATGTCGCCGTTCTGTGGGGCGTGACCGAGCATTTGCGTGATCCGCACCTGGTGGTCAGGACCGTATGGGAGGCCCTAGCGCCCGACGGCCTGATCTGGCTCACCCACAACAACTGGTACTCGTGGATAGGTCACCATGCCGCTCCCCGCACATTGAAAGGCTGGAACCCAATCGATCCGGCGCAAAACGCCATCGTGGATTGGCGCCATCTCGATCCGGAGCACCCATTGAACAAGGATCCAAATCTAAATCGCATGCGAATGCGGGACCTGCGCGATCTTCTCGACAAGTATTTCAACATATTGGAGTGGTCGTTCGAGATCGACGCCCTGTGCCGGCTCACCCCCGAAATTCGAAACCTGCACAAACGCTTCCCGCTGGAGGAGATGTTGGCGACGTCGGTCCGGGTTTGCGGATCGCGGAGGGCCGCGCCGCGGGAACTCGATCTCTCCGACCGCGAATTTTATCATCCGTCTTTGCACTATATGATGGACGACGATTTCAGCGACGAAGACATCCATCCGTTCGGCCGCGTTGGATATGTCCACTTCGGTTCGCGAGGACAACTCGTCAGTCACAGTGACAACGACTTCGCCGCACGTCGCGCGATAAGATTGCTCAAGCCCGGCCAGCGCATCGGTTTGAGAAAGGGCGATTTCCTCCTCGAACTGACCGTCGATCGCCTCGAATACAGGCAGGATGGCGACGTGCGGGCGGCTTTGCGGGAGCCGATAAGTGAGAACCTTCGAACCATCAATCGAGGAATGTGGGTGCTGATCCCCGGCCCGGACGCCAACCCGTCGGCCAGCGTCGATCGGCCCGGCGAGGATATTGCACGAGCCTCGGCCGTGGAGCGAAGGCCCTTTCTGGCGAAAGGGAAGGGTCCAGCAATTTCACTGGCCGCGCTGAGCAAGTTCCTGCGGCAAAGCGCGGAAAACGGGCATGACCATACCTCTCACTAAGCCACCTTCATGGAGACGATCTTTCCCGGCGCGCGGGGGGGTTCGCCTTTGGGGAGGGCGTCGATGTGTTCCATGCCGGCGGTGACTTCACCCCATACCGTGTACTGATTATCCAGGAAATTGGAATCCTTCAGGCAGATGAAGAACTGGCTATTGGCGGAGTTGGGGTTGTTGGTGCGGGCCATGGAGCAGACGCCCCTCTTGTGCGGCGCCGGGCTGAACTCAGCCGGCAGGTTCGGCTTGTTCGAGCCGCCGCTCCCCGTGCCGGTGGGATCGCCACCCTGGGCCATGAAGCCGTCGATGACGCGATGAAAGACCACCCCGTCGTAGAAGCCCTCGCCGGCCAGCTCCTTGATCCGGGCCACGTGGGCGGGCGCGAGGTCCGGGCGCAGGCGGATGGTCACCGGCCCGGTCTCCAGGGTCATGGTCAGGGTGTCTTGGGTCTCGGGCATGGGCTTCACTTCACCTGGGAGGGAATATCGAGGTCGCAGATCGAAAAGTCGGCGGCCTTCTGGGCCTTGACTCGCGCGGCCATGGCCTGGAACCAGGGACCGGCCGGATCGATCACCCGCACCGTGGGCCGCTCGGCGGCGGGGATGTCAGCGAGCAGGCGGACCTTGACCATGGTGTCGGCCGGCGGGGTCGGCGGCTCGCCGGTCTTGATGGCGCGGATAACGTCGAGGCCGGAAATGGCCCGGCCCCAAGGGGTGTATTTCTGATCGAGATTGGTCTGGCCGGCGCGCATCAGGAAGAACTGGCTGTTGCCGCTGTCAGGCGCCTCGGCCCGAGCCATGCCGCCGACGCCTGGGCAGAAGGTTCCCCAGGCATTGACCTTGTGGTCGGCGGTCAGCAGGCCAAGATCCATGGTCTGGCCGATCACCGGCAGGGCGCCGAGAAAACCCGATTCGACGCCCGCCGCCTTGGTTACCACGACCAGCGGGGTCGATGCGTCGCGCCGGAAGGCGAACTCGGCCGGCAGGTTGGGCTTGGTCGATCCGCCCTCGCCATTGTCCTGGGGATCGCCGGTCTGGTCCATGAAGTTGTCGATGACCCGGAAGAAGGCGCGGCCATCGTAGAAGCCGGCCTTCGTCAGCTCCCGGATGCGGGCGACGGAGGCGGGCGCGGCGGCGGGACTCATCTCGACGACGATCCGGCCCTTGCTGGTGTCGATGACCAGGACGTTCTGAGGATCGGGGGTGCGCCAGTCGGCCTCGGTGGGCGCGGCGACCGACGCCTGGGACGGCTTGGGCGAGGCTTGCGCCTCCGCGGAGACGGCCAGCGCGGCCAGGACGAGGAGGGCGGGCGCAAATTTCATGGCGCCCCGCCTAGCCCGCCGGCCCGCGCTCGGCAAGGGGGATCGCCTGGATCGATCACGCCCGCCCGAACTTGGCCAACATGCGCCGCTTCACCCCCTCGGGCACGAAGTGCGAAACGTCACCGCCGAGTTCAGCGATCTCCTTGACCCGGCGCGACGCGAGGGCCTGATGGCGGGGGTCGGCCATCAGGAAGACCGTCTCGATGTCCCGGTCGAGCTGCTGGTTCATCGCGGTCATCTGGAATTCGAAATCGAAATCCGCCACGGCCCGCAAGCCGCGCAGGATTATGGAGGCGCCAACGTCATGCGCCGCGCTCAGTGTCAGACCCTGATAAGGATGGATGAGGATTTCGCCCAGGCCGGCGAGACCTGCGGTCTCTTCGGCGAGAATTTCCACCCGTTCGTCCAGGGTGAACATCGGTTGCTTGCCGCTATTGATGGCTACCCCGATGACGAGCCGATCAACGAGGTTCAAGGCCCGGCGGATGAGATCGACATGACCGTTGTGGATCGGATCGAAAGTGCCTGGATAGAGTCCCGTGCGCGTCATGTTCCCTCCCCTTCGCCTGAATCGTCCGGCGCCGAAGTTTCATCGTCGCCGCCATCATCCGCAGGGTCCGCCCCGCCCTCCAGGCGCTCGACCGAAACCACATGCTCGCCCTCGCCGGTGCGGAAGATGGTCACGCCCTGTGTGTTACGCCCGGCGATGCGGATCTGGCCGACCGGCACGCGGATGAGCTGGCCCTGGTCGGTAACCAACAGGATCTCATCGGAGGTGTCGGCCGGAAAGGAGGCGACCAGGCGACCGCCGCGCCGGGTGAGGTCGTGGGCGATCAGACCCTTTCCGCCCCGGCCGGATCGGCGGTAGTCGTAGGCCGAGGTCCGCTTGCCGAAACCCTCCGACGAAACGGTGAGGATCATTTCCTCCGCCGCCGCGAGTTCGCCAAAACGATCGGCCGACAATGTGACCTGCGCTTCACCCGCCGCTTCCTCGTCATCCTCGGCGGCCGGTGTGGCAGCCTCCTCCGCGTCGCCGATTTCGGCGCCGCGCGTGGCGATGGCCTGTTTCAGATAGGCGATCCGCTCGGCCGGGCTCGCCTCCACCGCGCGCAGGATGGCCATGGAGATGACACCGTCGCCCTTGGCAAGGCGAACCCCTCGCACGCCGGTGGAACCGCGACTCGCGAAAACCCGCACGTCGGTCGCCGCGAAGCGGATGCAACGGCCCAGCGAGGTGGTCAGGAGCACGTCGTTGGCGCCGGTGCACAGTCCGACGCCGACAATCGCATCGCCCTCCTCAAGTTTCATGGCGATCTTGCCGGCCCGGTTGATCTGCACGAAGTCGGAAAGCCTGTTGCGCCGCACGCTCCCCGACCGGGTGGCGAACATCACGTCGAGGCCGTCCCAGCTCGCCTCGTCCTCGGGAAGGGTGAGGATGGAGGTCATGGTCTCTCCCGGCTCGATGGGAAAGAGATTGATGAAGGCCTTTCCGCGCGAGGTCGGCGCGCCCACCGGCAGGCGCCAGACTTTGAGCTTGTAGGCCTTGCCACCGGAGGAGAAGAACAGCATCGGCGCGTGGGTGGAGGCGGAGAAGACGCGGGTGACAGCGTCTTCCTCCTTGGTTGACATTCCCGACCGCCCTTTGCCGCCGCGATGCTGGGTGCGGTAAGTCGTCAGCGGGGTGCGCTTCACATAGCCGCCGTGGGTGACCGTAATCACCATTTCCTCGCGGGCGATCAGATCCTCGTCCTCGACGTCGGCGTCGCCTTCGACGATGAGGCTGCGGCGCGGGACGGCGAAGGCCTCGCGCACTTCCACCAGTTCGCCGCGAACCACCGCCATGATCGCGCCCCGCGAGGACAGGAGGTCGAGATGGGCCTGAATGGCGGCGGCCAGTTCGCTGGCTTCGGCTAAGATCTCCTCGCGGCCAAGGCCGGTGAGGCGCGAGAGGGTGAGGGCGAGAATGGCGCGCGCCTGCTCGTCGGTCAGGCGTACCTGATCGCCCCCGACCACCACGGTGCGGGGATCGGCGATCAGCCCGATCAGATCGATCATGTCGCCGATCGGCCAGTCGCGCGCCACAAGGCGCTCGCGCGCCTCCGCCGGATCCTTCGAGGAGCGGATGATGCGGATGAACTCGTCGATATTGGCCACCGCGATGGCCAGGCCCACCAGAACGTGGGCGCGGTCGCGGGCCTTGGAAAGTTCGTACCGGGTGCGGCGGACCACCACCTCCTCGCGGAAATCCACGAAGGCGCTCAGCATCTCGCGCAGGCCCATCTGCTGGGGCCGGCCGCGGTTGAGCGCCAGGGCGTTCACCGCGAAGGCGCTCTGCAAAGGCGTGAAGCGGTAGAGCTGGTTCAGGACCACCTCGCCGCCGGCGTCGCGCTTCAATTCAATGACCACGCGCATGCCGGTGCGGTCGCTCTCGTCGCGCAGGTCGCCGATGCCCTCGATGCGCTTTTCCCGCACCAGTTCGGCGATCCGCTCCACCAGGGCCGCCTTGTTCACCTGATAGGGAAGAGCGGTGATGATGATCGCTTCGCGGTCCTTGCGGATCTCCTCGATGGCGGCGACGCCGCGCACGACCACGGAGCCGCGGCCCGTAAGAAGGGCCTGGCGCGCGCCGGTGCGCCCGATGATCTCGCCGCCGGTGGGAAAATCGGGTCCTGGCACGATGTCGAGGAATTCGTCGAGCGGGATGTCGGGATTGTCGATCAGGGCGAGGCAGGCGTCGACGATCTCGCCCAGATTGTGCGGCGGGATGTTGGTGGCCATGCCCACGGCGATGCCGCCGGCCCCATTGACCAGCAGATTGGGGATGCGCGAGGGAAGGACGACCGGCTCGCTCTCCTTGCCGTCGTAGTTCTCCTTGAAATCGACGGTGTCCTTGTCGAGGTCGGCCATGATCGCTTCGGCCGCCTTCGTCAGGCGACATTCGGTGTAGCGCATCTGGGCCGGCGGATCGTTGTCGACCGAGCCGAAGTTGCCCTGTCCGTCGACGAGCAGCAGACCCATGGAGAAGGGCTGGGCCATGCGCACCAGGGCGTCGTAGACCGACTGATCGCCATGGGGGTGCAATCGGGCGAGGACGTCGCCAACCACCCGCGCGGACTTGGAATAGGACCTGTCGGCCGTCATCCCCAGGCCGTGCATCGAAAACAGGATGCGCCGCTGCACCGGCTTGAGGCCGTCACGCAGATCCGGCAGGGCGCGGCTGACGATGACGCTCATGGCGTAGTCGAGATACGAGCGCTTGACCTCGTCCTCGATGGAAATCGGGGTGACATTCCCCCGCCGGCCGTCAATGGGCGGTATGATCGTCTCGTCGGTCAAATGGGGGTTTCAACGCTCAGAATCGGACGCCGAACGTCCGCCGTTGTTATTAGCAGACGGAGCGCGGAAAGGCCACCGGACCCCGCCGCCGCGCGCTTGACATGTACATATTCTTGGAGCAATGCGTACACATGAAAACGGTCACCATCACGGAATTTCGCAAGAACATCTTTCGGATGATCGACGAGACGCTGGTCACCGGCGAGGCCATCGTCGTCAACCGCAAGGGCGCGCGGGTGGTGATCCGGGGCGAGCCGAAGCCCGCCAAGGCGCAGTCCGAGCGAGACGAGCGCTGGGCCAGGCTTGGGGCCGAACCGCCCAGGCCCGGCTCTCGCGATTTCACGGTCGAAGACTTCAATCGCTGGAGCGCCTCGTCGTGGGAGTGGGACGAGGAGCCCGAGTTGGATCGATGATCCACCTGGATACCCACGTCGCGATCTGGATTTACGACCGTCGCGTCCAAAACCTGTCGGGGACCGCGCAACGACTCCTGCGGAGCGAGACGATCATGCTCTCGCCGATGGCGCTCTTCGAATACGAAATTCTCCTGGAGAAGGGACGGTTTAGGGACACGGCCGACGCGCTTTTCGCCGATCTGCGGGAGCAAACAGGCCTCACTCTATCCGAGACCGCATTCGACACCATTGTCGACCGCGCGCGGCGGTTTGCCTGGACGCGTGACCCGTTCGACCGGCTGATCGTCGCCAACGCCATAGCCGACGGCGCGCGGCTCATCACCGCCGACCAATCGATCCTGGAGAACTTCGCGGACGCGGTCTGGTGAGACGAGAGGCCCGACGCCTCAGAACGGAATCTCGTCGTCCAGGTCGGCGGTGAAGGTTTCCTTGGGGCCGGAACCGGTGTTGCGAGGTCCGGAATCGTAGCCACCGGCGTCGCTGTCGCGGGCGCCGCCGCCCTCGCCCTTGCCGTCAAGCATGGTGAGTTCGCCGCGAAACTTCTGCAGGGCGATTTCGGTGGAGTATTTCTCGACCCCGCCCTGTTCGTATTTGCGCGTTTGCAGCGCCCCTTCGATATAGACCTTGGAGCCCTTGCGCAGATAGTTCTCGGCCACCTTCACCAGATTGTCGTTGAAGATCACGATCCGGTGCCACTCGGTCCGCTCCTTGCGCTCGCCTGTGGTGCGGTCGCGCCAGGTTTCGGAAGTGGCGAGGCTCAGATTGGCGACACGGTCGCCGGAAGGAAGGGTGCGCACCTCGGGGTCCTTGCCCAGATTGCCGACCAGAATGACCTTGTTGACGCTGCCCGCCATGGCGGTTCCTCCCTTGCTCGCCCGGCGACCGATAGCGCGCCGGAATCAGCGGCGACCGTAACAGGCTCTACGCCCGGCGCAAGACCGATGTTCTAATTTTGTTCCGGCATCGCCCCGGGCACCGCCAGACGCCCGTCGCCGGTGCGGACCATGAAGGGATAGCGGTAGCCGCCGTAGCTCTGGGCGGTGAACACCCCCTCGGGCTGAATGAACAAGAACTGGCCCTGGTAGGCGCCGGTGACCTGCGTCTGGGCGCTGCCCAGGGCGCGGAAGCGCAGGCGCATCATCTCGAGTTGCGCCGCGCAGTGCTCAAGGTCGGGCTGGTTCGCGGCCAGCTTGTTGAACCTGACCTTGCCGTCGGGAAACTGCGCCAGGTGCCAGCACACGCCCCGGTCGGCGGGCGCGTCCAACTGTTTCTGACAGGCGCCAAGCGCGAGAGCGGCGAGGAGGGCGACGGGCGGGAGGGAGCGACGCATGATGTTCGATGTCTCTCAAGACGGTCGGGGCGAGCCGACGGGGGGGAGGGAGCAGGCCGGCCCCTGCCGGGTGAGGGAGCGGAAGTTGCGGTTGTCGGCGGAGATTTCCACCCGGCCCGGCACGAGCCGCAGCGTACGATCCCCCCAGCGGCCGTAGAGCGCGCCCCCGGGGGCGACGCATTGACCATCGTAGAGTGCTTGGACGCATGCGTTGAGGCTCATGTCGTAGGGCAGCTTTCTCCACCCCGCCTCGCCATAGCGCAGGCACGACGCCGCCGCGACGCGGGCCGCGTCCGGCGGGGCCGCAAGCGGAGACTGAGTATCGGGCGGCGAAGAGGCGATGGGCGAACCAGCGGAGGCGGAAGTCTCGGCCGGCGGCGGCAGGGGCGTGATGTCGCTCGACATGCCGTGAGAGGCGGCCAGGGCGCCGCTGGGATCGAGACCCACGTCCAGACCGCCGGTGGCGACGCCATTGCGCTTGGCGCAATCGACGAGCGGCAATTCTCCCACCAGTTGGCCGTTCACGAAACAGCGCAGGGGCCGCCTGGGATCGAGCTTGATGTCATCGTCGCGCCCGGTCTGGATCACCAGGCCACCCTGCGAGGCGGGCGGCGCTTCCTGAGAATCGCGATGGCGGGTGGCGATCAGGGCGGCCACCGCCAGCCCGGCGGCCAGGGCCAGTGCGGCCCCGCCGGCGAGGATCACGCGCCGATCCTTGAGGATGTCCATCACCGCGCCTCGCTACGCCCGCCAACGCTGGCGTTCAAGCCGGCCGGGCGGGGCGGCCATTTGCTACTTGAAGCGATAGGTGATCCGGCCTTTGCTGAAATCGTAGGGAGTCATTTCGACCAGGACTTTGTCGCCGGCCAGCACCCGGATGCGGTTCTTGCGCATCTTGCCGGCGGTATGGGCGATGATTTCGTGTTCGTTCTCCAGCTTCACCCGGAAGGTGGCGTTGGGGAGCAGTTCGCTTACCGTTCCCGGCAGTTCCAGAAGTTCTTCTTTCGCCATGCGGCCTCTCGAAATGCGCCAAAACGACAATCACGGCGCTGGGCGGAAAGACCGCGTCACCCGTGGCATGCCGTCGATCATAGCCCACCACACCGGTTGAGGTCGATGGTCCGTGGGCGTATCGCGAAAGAACTCACATCAAAAGGTCTTGCCGATGCGCCTCTCGACGCCAGGGTCTATCGTCCGGATATGCCAGGCGATCGCCATGGCCGCGCTCGCGGCTCTCACCCTGGCGCTGGGCGCCACGGCGCG
The DNA here is from genome assembly GCA_030854165.1 of Pseudomonadota bacterium. Classification (GTDB taxonomy): domain Bacteria; phylum Pseudomonadota; class Alphaproteobacteria; order Caulobacterales; family Caulobacteraceae; genus Acaudatibacter. Next base: position 9,582 of record JALYTR010000052.1, read on the forward strand.
CGGTGAGGCGACAGCCCAGGCGTCGGGGGGCGGTCTTTCCTGCGGTCAGAGCCTCGGCGGCCCGATCTTCGACACATGGACGGCCATGGGCGGGGCGGGCGGCCCACTCGGCTGCCCCACCGCCGGAGAGATGGCGAGCGCCGCCTCCCCGCAAGGGGCGCGCGCCCGGGA
>JALYTR010000407.1 GCA_030854165.1 Pseudomonadota bacterium
CGGCGGGGTGCGACACCGCCGCCCTGGTCACCGCCTTCGAAGCGGCGCGTCAGGTGCTGCGCTTTTCCGAGTCCTGGGCGCGGGTGGAGCGGCTGGACGGCAGGGCGCCAACCAGCGGCCAGACGGCGCTGTTTCGCGAACTGGCCTATGTGCTGCGCGGCCAGACCTATTGGCTGGCCCGCCGGGCGGGGAAGATGGAGGGTGGCGTTCAGGGACTGATCCGCGCCTATCGCCCGGCCGTCGACACGCTCAAGCGGCTGGTGCCGGGCGTCCTGTCGCCCTTCGAGCAGAAGGCGGCGGTGCGTCGCGCGGCGGGATGGATCAAGGCCGGCGCGCCCAAGGACATCGCCCATTCGGTGGCCCTGATGCGACCCCTCACTCTGGCGGCCACCCTCACCGATCTGGCCGCCGCCCAGGGCTGGCCCCTGGCCGGCGCCGCCTTTGTCTATCATCGCGTCGGCGGCGCCTTCGGCTTCGACAGGCTGCGCGCGGCGGCTGGATCGAGGGCCGCCGGCGATCCTTACGAGCGCCTCGCGGTCCGCCGCCTGATCGAGGACATGCTCTCCGAGCAGGCCGCCCTGGCCGGCGCGGTGATGGCCTTCGCCGGCAAGGAACAGGCCGAGGAAGCGCCCGAACGGGCCGCCGGCGCGGTCACCGCCTGGTCGGCCGCCCGCGCCGAGGCGGTCAGGGTCGTGAAGCGCACGGTGGAAGAGATCGAAAAGGCGCCCGGCGGCTGGTCGTTCGCCAAGCTCACCATCGCCAACGCCGCCCTGCGGGAGCTGGCGGGGGCGTAAAGGAGTCCGGCCCCCGCGCTTGCTTGCGGGCCCCTGGCCCCTCCTCTATAAGCCGCGCTCCAATCTTCGGAGTGTGGCTCAGTCTGGTAGAGCACCGCGTTCGGGACGCGGGGGTCGCAGGTTCGAATCCTGCCACTCCGACCAATTTTCCCGGTAGTCCCTAAAATGAAACAGTTCCTCACCACGGTGGCCGGCGTGCTGGTCGGGCTGACCCTGTTCGCGGTGGGGGCGCCCTTGCTGCTCTTCGCCGCGGTGGCGGGCTGGACCCGGCCGGCGCCGATGGCGGCCAAGAGTGTCCTGGTGCTCGACCTGCGCGGCGGGCTCTCGGACCAAGAGGCGCGCAGCCCCCTCATCCTCTTGGAGGGCAAGGGCCAGTCGGTGATGGGGATCGAGGCGGCCCTGCGGCGGGCACGCGGCGATGCGCGGGTCAAGGGGCTGCTCGTCCGCCTGCCGGAAGCCGGAATGGCGCCGGCGGCGGCCGATGAGCTGGCCGGCGCCTTCAGAGCCTTCCGCGCCGCCGGCAAGCCCATTCTGGCCTACAGCCAGGGCCTCTACGCCCAGGGCCAGGTGGTTTCGACCTACGAGCTGGCGGCGGCGTCGGGGAATGTGTGGATGCAGCCGGGCGCGGCGTTCCAGGCGACGGGGGCGGCGCGGCAGGACATCTTCTTCAAGCGCTTCTTCGACGCTCACGGGGTCGTCGACGACTATCAGCAGCGCTATGAGTACAAGACGGCGATCAATCCCTATCTCTTCGATGACTACACTCCCGCCCATCGCGTCTCGGAACTCTCGTGGATGGGCTCGGTCTATGAGAGCGCCCTGGCCAGCGCCGCCGCCGATCGGGCCATGGCGCCGGCCACGCTGCGATCGGCGATCGAGGCGGGGCCGTATTCGGCTCAGGACGCCAAGGCCCGGGGCCTGATCGACCAGGTGGGACAGGCCAAGGACGCCGAGACCGCCATCCTCGCCAAGGCTGGCGCGGGCGCGAAGCTCGTGGAATTTGGCGACTATGCGGCCAGGGTCCGCGCCTCGGGTCCGGCCGGCGCCCCGACGTTGGCGGTGATCGCCGCCGAGGGCGAGATCATGACCGGCCGCGGCGGTCCCGGCGGACCGCTCTCCGGCGGCCAGATCGTCGGCTCGGACGACATCGCCAAGGCCTTCTACCGGGCCATCGACGACGACGCGGTGAAGGCGATCGTCTTTCGCATCTCCTCGCCCGGCGGATCGGACACCGCGTCGGAACAGATCCTGGCCGCCGTGCGGGCCGCCAGGGCGGCGGGCAAGCCGGTGGTGGTCAGCATGGGAACCTATGGCGCCTCGGGCGGCTACTGGATCGCCTCGCAGGCCTCGCGGATCGTCGCGCAGCCGACCACCCTCACTGGCTCCATCGGCGTCTTCGGCGGCAAGTTCGCCCTGGGTCCGGCCCTGGCCAGGTTCGGGGTGGATGCGCGCGGCCTCAAGGTGGGCGGCGACTACGCCGACGCTCTGGCCATGGGCGCGCCGATGACCGCGAGCCAGCGCGTCGCCTTTTCCGCCTGGATGGACCGCATTTATCAGGGTTTCGTCGGCCGGGTGGCGCAGGGCCGCGGCCTGACGCCCCAGCGGGTGGGCGAAATCGCCAAGGGCCGCGTGTGGACCGGAGTTCAGGCCAAGGGGCTGGGTCTGGTGGACTCCCTGGGCGGCTTCTACCAGGCGGTGGCTATCGCCAAGGCCCTGGCCGGGATCAAGGGCGAGGCGCGCCTGGAATCCTTCAATAGGCGAAACTCGCCCTTCGAGGCGTTGCAGTCCCTGTTCGGGGCCGGGGCGGACGGCGCCCGCCTCGCCGCCAGCGCGCTGTCTCTGGCGCGCGACCCGGCCGCCGAGGCGATGATCGACGATCTGCGGCAGGCGCGCCTTCGGGCGGACGGCGCGACGGTGCTCGCGCCTGACCTGGCGCGCTAGGAGCCTGTCTGGATAATGGTTTTCCGGCGCGCCGGGTTGAACCGTCGGCGGGCGTGCGTTGGACCGGGGAGGCTCATCCTACCGCTCTGGCCAGCTTGAGCAGGTTATGGG
>JALYTR010000053.1 GCA_030854165.1 Pseudomonadota bacterium
GGTCAGGGCGGCGCCGCGCGCCCGGCGAAGGCGGCGGCCCAAAGGGGCCCGACCGGCGTCACCGGGTGGAATGCGGCCATAGGCGCCGGCGAGAAAGACATCGAGGTTGCGCACCGTGTCGAGCTCGCCGGTCAGCCATTTCAGCTCGGTTTCGACGCGGTCCATGGGGTCGCCGGCGACCACGGATTTGAACGTCGAAAGAGCGCCGCGCAACCGTCGCGCCCCGACCCGCATCTGGTGGACGGCCTCCTCGCTCCGGCGGGCGTCGAGACATTCCACATTGCCGGCGATCTGCTTGAGGTCGGCGCGGGCGATGGCGCGGAAGGCCCCGCCGGCGGTCATCTCGCCATGAAGATCGGGGGCCTGGAAACGCCGCGCCGCCCCGCCGGCTCCGCCGATCAGGGCGATCCCCCGGTCTGCCTTGGTGGTGAAGGAGAGCCGCAGCGGGATTGTCCGGCCAAGCCGGTGGGCCAGGGTGAACAGTGCGTCCGGGTCGCCCGATTTCAGTTCCAGCTCGACCTCCAGGATCGGGGCGGATCGGCCCCGCGCCTCGGCCACGCCGCGATCCAGGCTGATCTCGATGACGCCGGCCGCCTCGGTCACCATCCAGGAGCATCGCTCGACGGTGACGCGAAACAGCGGGGCCAGGCGGGCGCGCCCGGGCAATGCGCCGGCGAGCGGAGTCCGGCGGGCCGCGATCAAATCCGGAGCGCCGCGGCGGGCCAGCGCCTCCCATTCGCCGCGCGCCAGGCCCCCGTCCAGGCCGTCTCGGGATTTTATCGTCTGGGTCCAGCGGCGGCCATCCTTGCGAAGACGCAGGGTGAAGCCCGCCCGCCACAACGAGCGGCTGGCCGTGTCGAAATAGATCGAGGCGAGCGTGCGGATGCTGGGCGGTCCGCCGGCGCTCAACACTCCGGTCAAGGTGTCCGCGTCGCGCGGACCCACGATGAACTTCAGTTCCAGTTCGCGGTCCCGGCTATTCATGCCTCGCCTCTACCGCTCTTCCTCGAACCGGTTCTCCACCAGCCTGGACAAGGCGGCGACGGCTTCGGCCGCTTGACGCCCTTCAGCGCTGATGGCGATCGTCGCGCCGGGGCCGGCGGCCAGCATCATCAGGCCCATGATCGAGAGCGCATCCACGGTCTGGTCGTCGCGGGTGACCCGCACCTCGGCCTCTTGGCCGCCGCCCGGGCGTAAGGAGGCGACATGGCCGTCAGCCAAGAAAATGACGCTCAAGACGCCGGCACGCCTCGGCGAGCGGCTGAAGTTCGGTCGTCAGCACGCGCCGGATGATCTCATCCTCAACGCCGTCGTAGTTATGTCGGATGAAGTTGCCCATTCCGCGGATCGCATTCCAATCGACGCCGGGTTCCAGCGCCTCGACCTGACCCCGGAGTTTCGCCACCGCTTCGGCCACGATCAGAAGCTGTCGCTCCACGCCGTCGCGGTGAAGATATTCGTCGCGCATGAGAGCATCGAGGCCACCGACGTCGGCCACATAGGATTCGATTCTGGCGATTGCGTTAAGAACATCGCCGACCCGCTTGCCAGGTGTTTCAGAAGGCAATCGCCGCCTCTCGCCGCAGGACGGCGTCCAGTTCCGCGTCACCGGCCGGCAGGGCGACGACGTCCACATCCCTCTCGAAGAGCGACGACAGAAGACCGGACACCCCGCAGAGTTTCATTACGTCGGCCTTTTCGTCGCCCTCGAACCGAACCGCCACATCCACGTCGGATCGATCATCGGCTTCGTCACGGGCGACGGAGCCGAACAGGTGCGCGCCGACGACACCATAGCAAGATCGCAGCTCGGGCGCGGCCTTGCGCAGGATTTCGAGGGCGGGTTGCCGTCTCATGACGGCGTTCATAGCACGTTCCGGGGCGAGAGGCGCGGCCGGCGATTCCCCCGCATGAACTCAGCGCTCTTCCTCGAACCTGTTCTCCACCAGCCTGACGAGGGCGGCGACGGCTTCGGCCGCATGACGACCTTCGGCGCTGATGGCGATCGTCGCGCCGGGACCGGCGGCCAGCATCATAAGGCCCATAATCGAGAGCGCATCGACGGTCTGGTCGTCGCGGGTGACCCGCACCTCGGCTTCGAAGGCGCCGGCGAGCTTGACAAACTTGGCCGACGCCCTGGCGTGCAGGCCCCGTTCATTGACGATTTCCACACAGGCGGAGGCCGTCACTTCTCGCCGGCCAGGACGTAGGAGGCGACGGAGATATATTTTCGGCCCGCTTCCTGGGCATGGGCGACGCAGACGTCCAGCGGCTCGCGGGTGCGGACACTGGCCAGCTTGATGAGCATCGGCAGGTTAAGGCCGGCGATCACCTCGGCGCGGGTCTGCTCCATCACCGAAATGGCGAGATTGGAGGGCGTGCCGCCGAACATGTCGGTGAGCAGGATCACACCGTGGCCCAGATCCACATCGCCGCAGGCTTTAAGAATGTCGCGGCGGCGCCGCTCCATGTCGTCGTCGGGGCCGATGCAGATGGCCGCCACCGCCGCCTGCGGCCCGACCACATGCTCCATGGCGTAGACGAACTCCTCGGCCAGCCGCCCGTGCGTGACGATCACGAGCCCGATCATGCCAGATGCCTCAATGGCAACCCCTAAGCGCCCAAGATACGCGGCCCCGGGGACGCGAAACGCGCTAGATACTCCGGTTGGGGGCGCGGTCCAAGGCGTTCCAGGGCGACGCTGAGTTTCGCCGGGGCGGAGGGCGCCGGGGCCCAAAGATCGAGGGTGGGTATCTCGATCCCGAAGATGGACTCGCGGGCGCGATCGGCCAGGCGTTCCACATCGGTCGGAGCGGTGACGCAACGCGCCATCAGGACGATCTCGGCGAACGGGAGATGGGCTAGGACCGCGACGCCAAAGCCGCGAACCTCGATCAGCCCGGCCAGGGCGGCGGGCGCGCGGCCGAACAGGCGCCCTTGCGAGGCGAACACGAGGACGCGGTCATCGGCCACCAGGCGAAAGCCCAGATCGCGGGCGCGCAGGGCCAGATCGCTCTTGCCGGCGCCTGACGGCCCTCCGATCAGAACGCCGCGCCAGGATCCGCCCAGGCGGCGTGCGACGAGGCCGGCGTGCAGGATCATGCGCCAGGCAGGGCGATGATAAACCGCGCCCCGGCGACGGCGCCGCCCACGAGGCGGTTCTCCGCCCAGATCCGACCGCCGTGCGCCTCGACGATCTGGCGGGCGATGGCCAGGCCCAGCCCGGAGTTGCCGCCGAACGCCGCGCCCTTGGGCCTGGAGGTGTAGAAGCGCTGAAACACCGTTTCGAGATTTTCCGGCGGCATGCCGGGGCCATCATCCTCGATCTGGGCGATGATCTCGCCGCGCGCCTTTCGCACGCTCACCCGGACCTGGCCACCCTTGGGGCTGAAGGAGCGGGCGTTGTCCACCAGGTTGCGGATGACCTGTCCCAGCGGGCCCTCGCGGCCTGAAACCCGCATCGGCTCACTCGTGGCGGCCTCGGCGAACCTCACCCGCGGCTCGCCCGGTTTACCGGTCGCCTCGTAGAAGGCGCAGATGTCGGCCAGCAGGCGGCCCAGGTCCAGGGGCCGCGGCGATTCACGGGCGAGCTCGGCGTCCAGGCGCGAGGCGTTGGAGATGTCGGTGATCAGGCGGTCCAGGCGTCCCACGTCCTGTTGCAGGATGGCGAGCAGGCGGGCGCGCGGGCCGGCGTCCTTGACCAGGTCCAGGGTCTCCACCGCCGAACGGATCGAGGTCATCGGATTGCGCAGTTCGTGCGCCACGTCGGCGGCGAAGCGCTCAATGGCCTCCATGCGATCCGACAGAGTGTGGGTCATGTCCTCCAAGGAGCGGGCGAGATCGCCCAGTTCGTCGCGCCGGCGGGCAAGATCGGGCAGGGCGATGGCCCGCGCCCGCTGCAGGCGCACTCGGTCGGCGGCCCTGGCCAGGCGCAGGACGGGGCGGGCGACGAGGGTGGTGAGCAGCAGGGACGAGAGCAGGGTCACCGCGACGGCGATGAGGATGAAGGGGATGAGGGCCATCCGCTCGGCGGCGATGATCTTGTCGACGTCGCCGGCTTCCAAGGTGAGGACGCCCAGAACCTCGCGGACGTGTTCGATGGGGATGGAGACCGACACCACCTTGCGCCCGTCCTCGCCGATCCGGGTGTTGGAAACCGTCCGGCCGCGCAAGGCCGCGCCCACCTCCCGGGTTAGGGCGGCATGAGCCTTGGCCAGGCGTCTGGCCGCCGAGACCGCGCCCAGCGCCGGCTCGAATCCTCGACCGCCGGGTCTTCGCGCCGCCGGCAGCGGACTGGCCTCGACCCGATCGGCGACGATGCGCGAATCGAAGATCACATGACCGTCGGCGTCGTAGAGCCGGGCGCGCTGGGCGTGGGCGGTGTCGAACAGGGCCTGCAGGACACTGCTTGCCTCGTCCGCTTCGAGGGCCGGCTCGGGATCGCCGACCGTGGCTGACTGATCGATCACATTGGCGATCACCTGGCCTTCGAGGGAGAGGCCCTCCAGGCGGGCGCTGACCAGGCCCTGCCGCAGTTCGTTGAGCACCAGGGCGCCGCCGACAAGGATCGCCAAGCCTAGCAGATTGAGGACAATGATCAGCCGACCTAGGCGCGAGCCCAGCGACCAGCGGTCGCGGTGAGCCCCCGCGCCGCGCGCGGCGCGTGCCTCGCGCGCAGGCGCGCCCGCCTTTGGCCTAGGATTCGCGGTAACGGTATCCGACACCATAGAGAGTCTCGATCGCGTCGAAGGTGTCATCGACCTCACGGAACTTCTTGCGCATGCGCTTGATGTGGGAATCGATGGTGCGATCGTCCACATAGACCTGATCTTCGTAGGCGGCGTCCATGAGATTGTCGCGGCTCTTCACGAAACCTGGCCGCTGGGCCAGGGACTGGAGGAGCAGGAATTCGGTCACCGTGAGGCGGACCGGCTTGCCTTCCCACAGGCAATCGTGGCGGGCCGGATCCAGGGTGAGTCGCCCGCGCTTGATCGCCTTGGACGCCGAGCCGGCCCCGCCCGCCCCGCCGGCGTCGCCCTCCTCGGGATTGGCGCGGCGCAGCACCGCCTTGACCCGCTCGATGAGCAGGCGCTGGCTGAACGGCTTGTGGATATAGTCGTCGGCGCCCAGGTTGAAGCCGAGGATTTCGTCGATCTCCTCGTCCTTGGAGGTGAGGATGATCACCGGCAGGCTGTTGGTCTGGCGCAGGCGTCGCAGGACCTCCATGCCGTCCATGCGCGGCATCTTCACGTCCAGAATGGCCAGATCCGGCGGATCGCTCTCCAGGGCGGCCAGGCCCGAGGCGCCGTCGTAATACGCCTTCACCTTATGCCCATGACTTTCCAGGGCCAGGGAAACCGAGGCTACGATATTCTCGTCGTCGTCCACCAGGGTGATTTTCGCCATCGATCGTACAGAGGTCCTTTTGGCCCGGCCGCCGAAAGACCTAATAGGCGCGGCGCGCATCTTCAAGCAAACGGCTGGTTTCAAGCCGCGCCGCGGTGATGGCCCCGGGCCGTGGCGCCAATGCGGCGCCGGCGCGTTGCGGAATCGACGGGGAAACGATGAAACGAGTCTCGCACCCAGATCGCCCGGCCGTCCGGATCGCCATGGCCCTGGCCGTCGGCGCTCTTGTTGTCGGCCTCGTGGCCATCGCCGTCCTGGTGTTTCTGACCGCTCGCCAAGGCGCCCCGGCGCCGACCGAGCCGGGCGTATGCTGGCGCGCCGACCCGAAACGGGCCGCCCCCGCCTTCGCGGTCGCCGCCAGGGGCGTGGCCAGCCTGGACGATTGCGCCGCCGTCCTGGAGGCCATTCATGTGCAGGGCGCTCCCAGGGCCGACGGCGCCTTCCAGGGCTATTTCATCTTTGTTGACGCCCGCGAGGTGGCTTCGGCGACCGGAATGAGGGGATTTCACTATCCGATCTTCCAGCCCGCCCAGCGCCGCGAGATCGATGCCGATCTGCGCGATCTGATCAGGGAGCGAGACGGACGCCTGCCCGCGCCCGGCGACCTCGCCGTGGAGCGGAAGTGAGAGAGAATCTCTTCCCCCTCTGGGGGAAGTGGCGCGAAGCGCCGAAGGGGGCTCTTGCCGCCGCCACGGCGCGCGGGACGGCCCCCATCCCCGGCTTCGCCGGTACTTCCCCCAGAGGGGGAAGAGAGGGCGAATGGACTACCCTGGCGCGCCGATCATCCCCTCCAGCCGGCCGCGGATGATCGCCTCGGCCTCGGCGACGATGCGGCCGATGAGCTCGGCGCAGGTGGGCACGTCGTGGATCAGGCCCTGGACCTGCCCGGCCGACCAGACGCCGTGGTCGGGATCGCCGCTCTCATAGACCACCCTGCCGCGCGCGCCGGCCACCAGATCGCGCACCTGCTCGAACGTCGCCCCGCCCCGCTCCAGCTCCAGCACCTGCTGGCTGATGGCGTTCCTGGCCACGCGGGCGGTATTCCTCATGGTGCGGAAGATGAGATCGGTCGCCCGCTCGTCGTTGGCCACCATCCGTTGCTTGACGTTATCGTGGATGGGCGATTCGACGGTGGCCATGAAGCGGGTGCCCATGTTGATCCCGTCGGCCCCCAGGGCCAGGGCGGCGACCAGGCCGCGGGCGTCGCCAAAGCCGCCCGAGGCGATCATCGGGATGGTGATCCTGTCGGCCGCGGCGGGAATGAGAATGAGGCCCGGCACATCGTCCTCGCCCGGGTGCCCCGCGCACTCGAAACCGTCGATGGAAAGAGCGTCCACGCCCATCCGCTCGGCCGACAGGCCGTGGCGCACGGAGGTGCATTTGTGGATCACCTTGATTCCGTGGAGCTTGAATTCGTCCACATGCTCCTGGGGCTTGTAGCCGGCCGTCTCGACGATCTTGACGCCAGCCTCGATGATCGCCGCCCGATATTCCGCATAGGGCGGCGGCTTGATGGCCGGCAATATGGTCAGGTTCACCCCGAACGGCTTGTCGGTCAGGTCGCGGCAGCGGCCGATCTCCTTGGTGAGTTCCTCCGGGGTGGGTTGGGTCAAGGCGGTGATGAAGCCGAGCGCGCCGGCGTTGGCCACCGCGGCGACCAGGCCGGCGCGGCCGACCCACTGCATGCCGCCCTGGGCGATCGGGTGGTCGACGCCGAACAGTTCGGTGAAGCGCGTGCTGATCATTCCGGGTCTCTCCGAACGGACGTTTGAAAACCGCTTAACCGCCCCGCGCCGCGATGGCGATCACTTTCCTCGCGCCTTCCTCCGCTCAGCCAAACCCAGCCAGATCCTCGCCCACGTCGACAACCACGCCGCCCAGCCGCGCCTGCTCGGCGGCGAGGGCGAAAACGAGGCCTCTTATGGCGTCGATGGGGTCGGTGACTTCGGGGGGCGCGCGGCCGAGGACGGCCTCCAGAAAGGCGACCAGGGTCCGCGCGTCGCCGCCGCCATGGCCGCTCGTGCCGGCGCCCTTGGTCGACCAGGTCAAGCTGGGCGCGCCGTCGTTGGTGAAGACGGTGAATTCGCCCCGCTCGAAGACGCCGTCCAGGCGCCCCTTGGCCCCCAGGATCGACACGGTCCTCTGCGATCCAAGCGGGTTCTGCATGCCCAGGCTGAAGACGCCGCGCGACCCGCCGGCCATCTCGAAGGCGACCACCTGACTGTCGACAATGTCGTGGCCCTCGCCGAATACGCAGATGTCCAGGCCAAAGGCGGTCGGGTCGGCCTTCTGCGCTTCGGTGCGCGCCTCGAAGCGGCCGGTGTCGACATAGGGGCAGAAGCCCCGCTCCGGACACACCGAACAGAACGGGGCGGGGGCGGGACGGGCGAAAAGCTCGGCGCCGCCGAAACTGGCCACCCGGGCCGGCCGGTCATCCAGCAGCCAGCAGATGAGATCCAGGTCGTGGCAGCCCTTGTGAACGACAAGGCCGCCGCTATTGGCCGCCTTGCGGTGCCAGCGGCGCATGAAGCTCGCCCCATGGACGACGCCCAGATCGTCGGTGAGGCGCACGGCGTGGACGCGGCCCAGCCGCCCTTCCGCGACGATCCGACGGGCGGCCTGATAGAAGGGCGTCTCGCGCAGGACATAGCCGAGCTGAAGCACCCGGCCGCTGGCCCGCCACGCGTCCATGATCTCCCAGCCGTCGCCGAGGGTGGTCGCCAGGGGCTTTTCGAGGAAGACATGCTTGCCGGCCTCGAAGGCGGCGACCGCGAAGCTTCGGTGCAGCCAGTCGGGAAGGGCGATGAACACCGCCTCGACGGCCGGATCGGCGAAGACCTCGCGGGCGTCGTCGGTCAAGTGGGGCGGGGCGCCGGCCAGCCGGTCGCGGGTCTCCTCCATGCGGCCCGGGGAAAGGTCGGCGAACCACCGCAGCTCGACGCCTTCCAGGGGATCGAGGCGACGGGCGAAACTCTGCCCCCTCTGGCCCAGCCCGACGATCGCGCAGCCGATCGGCCGGTCGGGCGGTTCCCAGGCCGGGGCAGCCGGCGCCCGGGCCCTGATGGTTCGGCCGGCCATGAATTCCTTCCCACTGAGCCGCGCCCTTGACCGGCGCGCGCATCTTATAGGCGAGTTGGGCGCCGATGGGGCGCGCCAGAGCCTGTCCCGATCGGGTTGAATCAACCCGATCGGGATAAACAGGCTCTGCCTCAAACACTTGAGCGCTTTCTGGTCGCAAAACCAGTTCCCACTTTTGCGGAAAGCGCTCTGCCGCTATTTCGCCGGCGCGGCCTCCTGCTCGCGACGCTTCAGCCAGGCGCGCGCCGCCAGTCCGACCCCGATCCAGGCCGCCACGGCGAGCCCCAGCCAGACCACGGACCAGCGCGCCCCGCCGTGCCAGGCCAGGGCCACCGAGCCGCCGAAGGTGGTGAGGGCGATCTTCGGCACGATGCCGAGCCCCGTGCCGGCCGCGAAATCCAGCAGGCGGATCGGTGTCGCGCCGGCGGCCATGTTGACGACCACGAAGGGGGCGAAGGGGACGAGGCGGACGATGAGGCTGGCGGCAAAGCCGTTGCGCCCGATGAGGGCCGCGAATCGCTCGACGCTCTGGCTCCTGAGGTCGTTCAACATCCGGGCCCCAAAGGCGCGCCCCAGCCAAAAGCCGACAAGGGAGGAAATCAGCGTGCCGACCCAGCTGTAGGCCATGCCCAGCCAGGGCCCGAAGGCCACCACCGCCGCGGCGATCAGCACGAATTGCGGAACGCCCAGAAAGGCCAGAACGGCGAAAGCGGCGACCGCCGCCGGCAGAGCCCAGGGACCGTGCGCCGCCGCCAGCCAATGGCGAGCCGCCGCCGGGGCGCCGACGCCCAGAAGACGGGCGCCGAACAGGAAGACCAGCCCCACCCCGCCGAACAGGGCGAAGGACACCAGGACGCCGCGCCAGGCCCGAGCGTCCATGCCGGTGAGGAAGTCGATCAGGCGGCGCATGGCGTGCGTCTCTCAAAGGGCGTCGCCGCCTCGCGTTGCGCCGGCTCTCCGCCGCGCTTAAGAAACGGCGCCATCCAGCCCTTATAGCCGAAGAGTCGCGCCGATGTTCGCCCAGTCCGTCACCTTGAGCCGTGTCCAGGCGTCCGCCACGGCGGCGGCGGCGGCCAAGGCGCGGGCGCTCAAGGCGGCGAGACGCGATGTCATCGCCCTTGACGCCGGCGAGCCGGATTTCGATACGCCGGACAACATCAAGCGCGCCGCCGTCCAGGCCATCTGGGACGGCAAGACCAAATACACCGATGTCGATGGCATCCCGG
>JALYTR010000054.1 GCA_030854165.1 Pseudomonadota bacterium
ATCCCGACGAGATCCTCAACCAGCGGCTCTCCTTCGACCAGTGCATGGAAGCGATCGACGAGTGCGGAACGCCGGTGGTCTCCATCGCCGGCGGCGAGCCTCTGCTGCACCGCGACATGCCCAAAATCGTGCGCGGCTTCTTAGGTCGCGGCAAATACGTCATCCTGTGCACCAACGCCCTGCTGCTGACCAAGAAGATCGATCAGTACACGCCCGACCCGATGTTCACCTGGTCGATCCATCTGGATGGCGACAAGGCGATGCACGATGCGTCGGTGTGCCTTGACGGGGTCTATGAGACGGCGACGGCGGCGATCAGGCTGGCCAAATCCAAGGGCTTCCGGGTCAGCATCAACTGCACCCTGTTCGCCGGAGCCGTTCCGGAACGGGTCGCCGCCTTCCTCGACGAGATGAAGGCGATCGGCTTGGACGGCACGACCATTTCACCCGGCTACGCCTATGAGCGCGCGCCCGATCAGGACCATTTCCTCAACCGCACCAAGACCAAGCAGCTCTTCCGCGACATCTTCGCCCTGGGCGCGGGCGGCAAGAAGTGGTCGTTCACCCAGTCGACCATGTTCCTGGACTTCCTGGCCGGCAACCAGGCCTATCACTGCACGCCGTGGGGCAATCCGACCCGCACCGTGTTCGGCTGGCAGCGGCCCTGCTATCTGCTGGGCGAAGGCTACGCCAAGACCTTCCGTGAACTGATGGACGACACCGCCTGGGACGATTACGGGGTCGGCAACTACGAAAAGTGCGCCGACTGCATGGTCCATTCGGGCTTCGAGGCCAGCGCGGTCACCGACACCCTCAAGCATCCGCTCAGGGCGCTTGGCGTCAGCCTACGCGGGGTGCGCACGACGGGGGCGATGGCGCCCGACATATCCGTCGAGGGCCAGCGGCCGGCCAAGTTCGTCTTCTCAGGCCATGTCGATCGGATGCTGGACGAGATACGGACAACCCAGCCCCGGGCCAAGAAGGTGGCGCGCGTCTCTTAAAGACCGAAACGCCGCCCCCGCCTCGCGGGCGGTGCGGAACAGGGCCGGGAGTTCGGCGGGGCGGGCGAGGAGCGCCCTCAACACCGCGCCGACATCGATCTCGCCATCGGCCTTGAAACCGGCCTGGGCGGCGCGGGGCAGGGCGCGGCCGGCCGGATCGGAGACGGCGCGCAGGATGGCGAAGGGCAGGCCGGCGCCCGTCAACGCGTGCGATTCCATATCGACCGCGGCGGCGCCGGTCTGGCGGCGCAAGACGGCCTTGTCCCGGGGGGTCGCGGCCATGGCCCCGCCGCTCGTGAAATCTCCGCGATGCGCGCCGGGCAGGGCGGCGGTCAGGCGATTTGCCCAGGCCGCGTCGGTGGGTGTCCCGTTCACCCCCGTTCCCACCACCAGGTCGCCGGCCTTGAGCGCCGGATCGAGGCCGCCGCACAGGCCGAAGCTGACGATTCCCGCCGGCCGTCGCGCCATTGCCGCCGCGAGACCGGCGGCGCCGATCACCGCTCCCTCGCCGACGATCCGCGCCTCGCGCTTCATGCCGACGAGGACGAGGAGGGTTTTGGATCGAACGTCGCTCAATGAAACCACCCACCTTCAACGATCCTTCTCCCGCAAGGGGAGAAGGGGAGTCTACATCCCCCACGCCACGCGCCCGCCGTTGCCCCGCTTCAAATTGCGATACCGCGCCAGCGTCCAAAGGGGGAAGATCTTCGCATAGCCGTGGTAGCGCAGGTAGAAAACACGGGGGAAGCCGCCGCCGGTGTAGGTCTCTTCAGGCCAATCGCCACTCGCGTCCTGATGCGCGGTCAGCCAGGCGACGCCGCGCGCCGTCGCCTGATGGTCGGTTTCGCCGGCCGCCATCAGGCCCAACAGCGCCCAGGCGGTCTGCGAGGCGGCCGAGGGCGCCGCCTCGTGGCCGCGATAGTCGAGCCGGTAGCTGTCGCAGCCCTCGCCCCAGCCGCCGTCGGCGTTCTGGATGGCGGCCAGCCAATCCACCGCCTTGCGCACCATTGGCCCGTCCGGTCCGACGCCGGCGGCGTTGAGCGCGCACAGCGCCGACCAGGTTCCGTAGATGTAGTTGACGCCCCAGCGCCCGAACCAGTTTCCGTCGTCTGTCTGTTCGCGTTCGAGATAGGCGAGCGCCGCCGCCATGCTCGGGGCGCCCTCGGCCTCGCCGAGCTGGGCGAGCATGCTCACGCAGCGCGCCGCGACATCGGCGGTGGGCGGATCGAGCAGGGCCCCATGGTCGGCGAAGGGGATGTTGTTGAGATAGTGCCAGGTGTTGTCGGCATCGAAGGCGCCCCAGCCGCCGTTCCGGCTCTGCAGGCCCATTACCCATTCGGCGCCGCGATCGATCGCCGCGTCATAGGCGCCCCCGCTCTCGCCGCCCGCCTTGGCGCATCGCCGGGCGCGCTCCATGGCCATGACCACCACGGCGGTGTCGTCGAGGTCGGGATAGTGGTCGTTGCGGTACTGAAAGGCCCAGCCGCCGGGCCGAACCCCCGGCCGCTGCTTGCTCCAGTCGCCGGCGACGTCCAGCACCTGCAACGGTTTCAGCCAATCCAAGCCTCGCAGGGCGGCGGATTCTGCCTCTGGGGTCGCCGCCTCCAGCAAGGCGTGGACAGCCAGGGCCGTATCCCACACCGGCGACAGGCAGGGCTGGCAATAGGCTTCGTCGTCTCCGACAATCAGCAGCTTGTCGATGGCGGCGCGCGCCGTGGCGCGGCTGGGGTGGTCTTCGGCGTAGCCCAGGGCGTCGTACATCATCACCGCGTTGGCCATGGCCGGGAAGATCGCCCCCAGCCCGTCCTCGCCGTTGAGGCGCTCATCGACGAAGGCGACAGCCTTTTCGATGGCGCGGCGGCGCGAGGCTTTCGGCAACAACGGTTCGACCACCCTCAGCACCGCGTCGAGGGCGAAAAAACCGCTCGCCCACGGCTCCTTCTGATGCGCGCCCCTGGCCAGGGCGCGGATAGTGAGCGGCGGGCGTACGAACAGCTCGTCGATCGTGACGCCGCGCGGGTTGCGCGCGCGGGGCCTCAACGCCCGCAGCACCAGTAGCGGCGTGATCACCGTGCGCGCCCAATAGGAGATCTTCGAAAGGTGGATGGGGAACCAGCGGGGCAGAAGGATGATCTGCGCCGGCATTTCGGGAACCGCCCGCCAGGAAATGACGCCAAAGAGCGCCAGCAGAATGCGGGTGAAGACGTTGCAGGCGCCCGCCCCGCCCGCCGCCAGCAGGGCCTGGCGCGCCGCGGCCATATGCGGCGCGGCCGGGTCGTCGCCGATCATCTTCAGGGCGAAATAGGCCTTGACCGTGGCGCTGACGTCCAGGGCGCCGCCATGATAGAGCGGCCAGCCCCCATGCGCGCCTCGCACCCGGCGCAGATAGACGCCGATCTTGCGTTCCAGTTCGAGGTCGGGTGGCTCGCCCAGATAGTGCTTCAGGAGGATGTATTCGGCGGGAATTGTGGCGTCGGCCTCCAGCTCGAACACCCAGTGACCGTCCGGCTTCTGGCGGCCTAGCAAGGCCTCCGCGGCGCGCGCGACAGCGTCGTCAAGCGCGGCAAGCGCCTGACCTGGCGGTTTGGCGAAGCTGTGCGGCGCGGCGTCGTCCATGCTCCGATCCTATCACGGGCGGCGCATGGCTTTGAAGGCCAGTCCGGCCGCCGTGTTTCCCGACCGTACCGCCCCCTCGATGGTGGCGGGAAGGCCCGTCGCCGTCCAGTCGCCGGCCAGAAAGAGATTGCCCCAGGCCGTCGTGGCGGGCGGGCGCCGGGCGTTCTGATCGGGCGTGGCGGCGAAGGTGGCCCGCCGCTCCTTGACGATCTGCCAGGCGGGCAGGTCGGGGCCGAGGCCGTGGACGGCGGCGATGTCGCGCCAGATGAGTCGCGCCAGTTCCTCGCGGTCCAGATCGACGAAGTCATCGGCCGCGCTGATCGTCACCGACAGGCGGTCGGGAAAGGCGAAAATCCACTGCGCCGTCCCGCCGATGACCCCGACCATCGGCGCGGCGTCCGGCGGCGGAGCGGTGTGGAAATGGGCGTTGACGATGGAGCTGAACCGATCGGGCGCGACGAGACCCGCGATCAGGTCGGCGGCGATCCAAGGGGGCGTGGCGAGGATCACCGTGTCGTTTCCGCCCAGCCGCTGTTCGCCGTCGCCGAGATGGAGCGACGTGATCCGATCGCCCGCCAAGGTGACGGCGCGCAGGCGCTGGCCGAACCGCACGCGAATTCCTCGGCCATGCAGGAAGCTCAGGGCGGGGTCGATGAAGGCGGCGGAAAGGCTTGGCTCGGCGATGCGTGGGCGATAGGCCCGGCCGCCGCGCGCCAGGCTCTGGGCGATCACCGCTCCGGCCAGCCGCGCCGAGGCGCCCTTCGGCTCTGTGTTGAGGGCCGCCAGCAGGAAGGGCTCAATCAGCCGGTCCCAGAGCGGACCCTTGCAGGCGATGACGTCTTCGACGCGCCGGTCGCCGCGCGAGGTCAGAAGCGCGACAAGGGCGAGGTAGTCGCCGGAACTCGAGCCGGGTACGCGGCGGGCGCGACTGAACACCCACCACGCCAAGAGCCCGGCGTTGGGGCGGATCGTCCAGGCGCGGCGATGGCGAACGTCGTGGAAGGCGACCACCGCCTCGGCGGGGCCGACCAGCCGGTGGGCCGCACCGATGGCCCGCAGATAGGCGAAGGTGGCCTTGTTGCCCGACAGCAGCAGGTGATTGCCATTGTCGATGGTCACGCCGAGCACCGGATCGAGGTAGGAGCGGCAGCGCCCTCCGGCCTGCGTGGCCGCTTCGATCACCTCGACGGCGGCGCCGCGGCTCGCCAGCGTCACCGCCGCCGATAGCCCGGCCAAGCCCGCGCCGATGACATAGACTTTTCCGGGGGTTTTCACCGGCCTCGCGTTCGACTTCACGCCAGCAGTCCGCGCCGCAGAACGGTCCACAGCAGGGCGCCCTTGCCGATCCTGACCCGCGTCCGAGGCGCTTTCCAGCCGACGGCGTCCATGCGGGCGAGGATCTGGCCGTAGACCGCGCTCATCAGGCGCGGCGCGCGCAGGCGCCCGGCTGGTCTGGTCGCCAGAACCGCGTCGGCCTGACCATAGTGCTGTCGGGCGATGGCGGCGACCCACCGGCAGGCCCGATCGACGCCCGGGTGGGCGAGAACCTCGGCCGGTTCGCGGCTATCGACGCCGCCTTCGGCGAGAGCCTCGGCGGGAAGGTAGAGACGCCCGATGGCGGCGTCCTCGTCCAGGTCTCGCAGGATGTTGGTCAGTTGCAGAGCGCGGCCCATGTGATGGGCGAGGTCTCGGCCGGGCGCCTCATCCATGCCGAACACCCGCACCGACAGGCGCCCCACGGCGCTGGCCACGCGATCGCAATAGAGGTCCAGTTTGTCGAACGTCGGGGCGCGGATGATTTCATCCACGTCCATCCGCATGCCATCGACGACGGCGAGGAAATCCGTCTTCTGGAGGCCGAAGCGCCGGGTCGGTTCAATGAGACCGGCCGTCCGCGCCGGCGGCGCGCCGGCGAAGAGATCGTCCAGGTCGCGGCTCCAGCGGTCGAGGGCGGCGCGCCGCTCCTCGGGCGATGGCCCCGGATCGTCCGCTATGTCATCGACCTGACGGCAGAAGCCGTAGATGGCGAACATCGCCGCCCGCTCGGGCGGCGGCAGCAGGCGCATGGCGGCGTAGAAGGAGCTGCCGGACGCTTGGTTCTGAACTTGGCTCTCCGGGCCGGCGGCTTGGGCGGCGGTCATGGCTCACCTATGCATGAGCTTGGCGCGCCTGCCGAGCCCCAGTCGCGATCCCATGACCTCGCCGGCGCCCAGCAACGCCAGAGCCACCACCTCGGCCTTGTGATGGTGAACGCGCTCGCAAAGCGGATCGCGGCGAACCAGGCGCCCATTGAGGCTCACCGCCAGCCGCGCGATGACGCCGATCTCCACGGCCAGTCGGGTATCGCCCACCGCGCCGGCGAGGGGGCCGGCTTCATCGAGCAGAACGCCGGTGCGGCCAGCCAGTTCGGTGAACACGTTCCGCAGAGCGCCGCCGGCCCTTCGCCCGCCCAGAGCCTCGACCGGAACGCCCGCGTCGCTCATCAGATCGAGCGGGACATAAACGCGGTTCAGGTCCCGGTAGTCCTTGCCGCAATCCTGGAGGTGATTGATCACCTGCAGGGCCGCGCACAGGGCGTCGCAGGCCGGCCAGAGGGCGTCGCTCTCGCCGTGGACATCCAGCACGAAACGTCCCACCGGGGCGGCGGAATAGCGGCAATAGTCCATCAGATCGGCCCAGTCGGCAGTGCGGTTCTTGACTACGTCGCGGCGGAACGCTTCCAGCAGGTCCAGACTGTGCCGGTTGGTTAGGCCGCGTTCGTCCAGGGCGTGGCGCAGGGTGACGGCCTCGGCGTTCGCGTCATCGGCCCCGGTCAGCGAGGATTCCACGGCCGCCAGGCCGGCGAGCTTGTCCGCCGGCGCGGCGGTCGGATGGTCGGCGATGTCGTCGGCCATGCGCGCCACTCTATAGAAGGCCAGGACCACGGCGCGGTGGCGCGGAGCGATCAGCCACGAGGCGACCGGAAAGTTCTCGTCGCGATGGCCCTTGCCGGACGCCAGGTCGGCCTCGCCGCTCATGGCGTCGCGCCCAGCGCCTGCGCCCGCCCTTTCCACATTCCGCCGCGCCCGCGCCAGACCTCGATGGCCGAGCGCACGGTGAAGGCGGTGTAGACCGCGGCGATCAGGGGCAACGCCAGGCCCCAGGCCGGCGAGCGGCGATAGAAGCGCAGCATCGGCTGAAACGCCAAGGCCATGGCCAGCCACG
The DNA here is from genome assembly GCA_030854165.1 of Pseudomonadota bacterium. Classification (GTDB taxonomy): domain Bacteria; phylum Pseudomonadota; class Alphaproteobacteria; order Caulobacterales; family Caulobacteraceae; genus Acaudatibacter. The sequence goes on from JALYTR010000054.1 coordinate 6,822, forward strand.
CCGCCACGGCCAGCCATCGCGCCGCGCCGGTCGCGATCATCGCCAGCAGGGGAGGGGCGAGATAGACCGCCGCCATGCCAAGCACGGTCAGGGCGAGAAGCCACGGAGAAAAGCGGAGCTGGGCGTAAGCGGATCGCGAGACCATTCGCCCGATCTGGGCGAGATTGTCATAGGGCCGAACGCTGTGGGCGCGATCGGTCAGGCCCAACCAGATGGGGCCGCGTTTCTTTAACAGCGCCGCGAGCGCGCAGTCGTCGATGATGTCGCCTTTGATCGCGGCGATCCCGCTGGCCGCCTCCAGCGCCTCGCGTCGGACCAGCATGCAGCCGCCCGCCGCGGCGGCGGTTCGTCGGCGCGGATCGTTCACCCAGGCGAAGGGATAGAGCATGGCGAAGAAGAACACGAAGGCGGGAATTATCGCCCGCTCGGCCCAGGTCTCGACGCTGAGCTTGGCCATCAGGGAGACGAGGGTGAGCTTGCCGGCCTCGGCGCGGGTCACGAGGCGACGCAGATTGTTGGGTGAATGGGCGATGTCGGCGTCGGTCAGCCACAGATAGTCCGGCGGCCGGACGTCCCGGGTCGCGCGCTCGATCCCCTGGTGTAGCGCCCAGAGTTTGCCGGTCCAGCTGGCGGGAAGGCTCGCCCCCGCGATCACCTCCAGCCGTGCCCCACCGTCGAAAGTCCGCGCGACGCTCGCGGTGTCGTCGCTGCTATTGTCGTCCACCAGGGTGATGCGGAACTCGCCGGGGTAGTCTTGATCGAGCAGGCTTCCGAGCGAGCGCGCCAGAACGTCGGCTTCATTGCGCGCCGGGACAACGGCGACGACGCTCGGCCAGTTCGCCGGCGCATGGACCGGCTCATGGCGATCGTCTCGCTCGCGCGCCAACCAGAAAAGCCCGCGGCCCAAAAGCAGACCGAGCCACAGGGCCAGAACCACTGCGCCGGCGGCGATCATCGAATGTATCCGGCGGCGCGGAACCAGGCGAGGGCGTCGATGAGCGCCTCGCGGTAGGGCCTGGCGCCATAGCCCAGCTCTTGCTCGGCCTTGGCCGAGGTGAAGAACATGTGGTGGGTGGCCATCTTCAGGGCGTCGCGGGTGACGAATGGCTCCTTTCCGGTGATCCGCGCGATCGCTTCGGCGGCCCAGGCGAGGGGGTAGAGGGGCGCGCGTGGGAGGCCAAGGGTCGGGGCGCGGCGCCCTGACAGTTCGGCGATGGCCGCCAGCATTTCGCGCAGGGAGGCGTTCTGGCCGCCGAGGATATAGCGCTCGCCGACCTCGCCCTTCTCCATCGCCAGAACATGGCCGCGCGCCACGTCATCGACGTGAACCAGATTGAGCCCGGTATCGATGAAGGCCGGGATGCGCCCGCTCGCCGCCTCCACGACGATTCGTCCGGTGGGGGTGGGCTTGATGTCGCGCGGGCCGATCGGCGTGGAGGGATTGACGATCACCGCGGGCAGGCCGCGCTCGCCGACGAGGCCTTCCACCAGGCGTTCGGCCGCCACCTTGCTTTGCTTATAGGCGCCGACCCCTTCGCCGTCGTCGAGGGGCGAGGTCTCGTCGACTGAAGTCGCCGCGTCACCGGCCCGAAGCGTGGCGACGCTGCTGGTATAGACGATCCGCTCGACGCCCTGGGCGAGGGCGGCTTCCATCACCGTTCGCGTTCCCTCGATGTTGGCGCGACGGATATCCGCCGGGTTCCGCGCCCATAGCCGGTAGTCGGCGGCGACGTGGAAGAGATAGCGCACCCCCGAAAGGGCGCGGTTCATCGCCGCCGCGTCGGTCATGTCGCCTTCGACGATTTCGCAATCGAGGCCCGTGAAGTTGGCGCGCGAACTGCTCGTCCGCGCCAGCGCCCGCAACGCCAACCCTCGGCCGTCAAGCGCCCGCAACACCGCCGATCCCACGAAGCCCGAGCCGCCGGTGACGAGCACGGTGTCGCCGGGTTGCAAGTTGACGTCGGCCATCAAAACAGGATCACCGTATCGCTGTAGGCGGCCAGCTTCGCGTCATGGGTAACAAGTCTCAACGGTTCGCTCAAAGCCTGCGCGACGAGGAGCCGATCGAAAGGGTCGCCATGGAGACGGGGTAACCGTTCCACCGCCGCGCCATGGTCGGCGGAAACGCTGAGCATGGCGTAGCCGGCGCCGCGGAAGTGGGTGAGCGCCTGGGCGCCTGAAACAGCTATGTCGTCCGCGCGGCCCCTGGCGAGAGCATTTTTTATCGCAATCTCCCAAACGCTCACCGCACTGACGGCGACGTCATTGGCCGGATCGTCGATCAAATCACGAATCGTGATCGGCAGCCGCAATCTTTTTGCGATGGCCCAAAGCGCGACGTGGGTGTCGAGCAGGAGCCTCAATCGAACTCGCCATTGAACAGCTTCTCGATGTATTCGTTGTCCTGATCGATGTTTTCCGGCACCTCAAACAAACCCTCGGCGATGCCAAGTCGTTTTCCGGTTGGTCTGGGCTTCAGTGGCACCAGCCTGGCCGCCGGCTTGCCGTTGCGGGCGATGACGATCTCGCTCTCCCGCCCGCTCTCCACCGCCTCGATCAGGCGCGACAGGTTCGATTTGGCTTCAAGGACATTATAGGTCGGCATCGGCGCGCTCCTGGCTAACCCTGGCTAAGTTAACATCGACGACTGCGTTTTCAAGCGTCCGGTGGAGCGCGGGCGTCCCGCCCGCGTTTTTTCCAAGGCCGTGGCGGAATTCCAGTTCGGCGCTATGTAACGCGCCCCAGACCGGGGTTTCACCGGCGACAATGAGGAGAGCGGCATGCGGGTATTCGTGACAGGCGCCACCGGCTTCATCGGCTCGGCGACGGTTCGCGAGCTGCGGAACGGCGGCCACGCGGTGCTCGGGCTGGCGC
>JALYTR010000055.1 GCA_030854165.1 Pseudomonadota bacterium
CTCTCGGAGGATGTGAGCCTCAGCGACGGCGCCCTTTGGGGGAACTATCCGCAGACCTACTCGCTTGTTGGATTGATCAACTGCGCCGTGCTGTTGAGTCACCCCTGGAGTTCGGTGCGATGAGCCGCCTGATCGTCGTCTCCAATCGGGTCAGCGCGCCGGAAAAGCCGGGCGACGGACCGGCGGGCGGCCTGGCGGTGGCCCTCTCGGCCGCCTTGAGGGAATATTCCGGCTTCTGGTTCGGCTGGAGCGGCGAGACCATCCCGACCTTCACCGGCGAGATACACACCCGGCGGGTTAACGATGTCACGGTGGCGACGGTCGATCTCGATGAGGCCGACTATCAGGAATACTACAACGGCTATGCCAATGGCGCCCTATGGCCGCTCTTCCATTACCGCATCGACCTGACCGCCTACGACCGCTCCTTCGGCGAGGGCTATGAACGGGTGAACCGACGGTTCGCCGAGACCCTCGCGCCCCTGATCGAGCCGGACGATCTGATCTGGGTGCACGACTACCACATGATCCCGCTGGGGCGGGAGTTGCGGCGCCTGGGGATCACCAACCCGATTGGATTCTTCCTCCACATTCCCTGGCCCGCGCCCCAGCTTCTGACCACCTTGCCGCGTAACCGGCAACTGGTCGAAGCGCTCTTCTCCTACGATCTGGTGGGCTTTCAGACCGACGAATGGCTATGGGCCTTCGAATCCTATGTCCTGGGCGAGGCTGGCGGGGCCTGGGGTCGTGACGGACGCCTGGAAGCCTTTGGCACCAGCCTGCGGGCGCAGATCTTTCCCATCGGCCTGGACGTAAAGGAGTTCCAGGCCCTGGCGGCCTCTCCAGTGGCCAACCGCGCCTATGACCGCATGGTGGCGGCCAGCGTGTTTCGAACCCTCATCGTCGGCGTCGATCGGCTCGACTACTCAAAAGGTCTGGAGGAGCGCCTGCTTGGCTTCGAGCGTTTCTTGCAGGACAATCCGGAGCTTCGCCGCGAAGTCCTCTATCTTCAGGTGGCGCCCACCTCCCGTGGCGAGGTGGAGGCCTACCAGGATCTGCGCGCCCGCATCGACGCCCTGTGTGGCCGGATCAACGGCGCCTACGCCGACATGGATTCCACGCCCATCCGCTATGTGCACCGAAATTATCGCCGCGATGAACTGGCGGGTGTCTACCGCGCCGCCAAGATCTGCCTGGTGACGCCGTTGCGCGACGGCATGAACCTGGTCGCCAAGGAATATGTGGCGGCGCAAAATCCGGCCGACCCCGGTGTCCTGGTGCTTTCTCGGTTTGCCGGCGCGGCGCGCCAGATGACCGATGCGGTGATCGTCAATCCCTTCAGCCGCGAAGAGCTCTCCGAGGGACTGAAGCGGGCCCTGTCCATGGGCCGGCCGGAACGCATCGAGCGCTGGGGGCGTTTGATGGACGGCGTTCGGCGAAGCGACGTAGAGACTTGGCGGGATTCCTTTGTCGCCGCCCTGAAGGCGTCGCACGAGCCGCGCCTGCCGCTCTTCCAGTCGCCGACCCGTCTGCTGCTGCGCGAGGGGATAGTCGATCATGGCTCAAACGAAGCTGGCACCCTACCGCGACAAGCGGGACTTCAACGTTACCGGCGAACCCAGCGGGCGAGGCCGCGCCCCGAAATCGGAGCGGCTTCGCTACGTCATCCAGAAGCATGACGCCACGCGCCTTCACTACGATCTGCGCCTTGAGGTGGATGGCGTTTTCAAATCCTGGGCGGTGACGAGAGGGCCTTCCGTCGATCCGGCCGACAAGCGGCTGGCGGTGGAGGTCGAAGATCATCCCCTGGGGTACGGCGATTTCGAGGGGACGATCCCGGAGGGTCAGTATGGGGGCGGGACGGTTCAGATGTGGGATCGCGGCTACTGGGCCCCCGAAGATGGCGCCGATCCGGCCAAGGCCCTCGCCAAGGGCGAACTGAAATTCGTGCTCGAGGGCGAACGCCTGCACGGAGGTTGGGTGCTGGTGCGCATGGCGCGCGACCGCGAACGCGGCAAGCGCGTCAACTGGCTGCTGATCAAGCACAAGGATGTCGCGGCGCGTCCGGGCGGCGGAGAGAGCCTGCTCGCCGAGGATCGTTCGGTCGCCTCCGGTCGGACCATGATCGCCATCGCCGCCGGCAAGGGCCGCGCGCCCACGCCGTTCATTTCGGCCAAGGTCAATGCCTCCGACGCGGTTTGGCAATCGGGCCCGAAGGATCGCGCCACGCGGCCTGGGGCGGCTCACCCGGCGCCGACGTCCAAGGCGCCCAAGGCCGCCGACCTACCTGAGTTCGTGGCGCCCCAGCTCTGCAAGCTGGTGGACCGGCCGCCTGCCGGCGCGGGTTGGATTCACGAAATCAAATTCGATGGCTACCGGGCGCAACTGCGCGTCCAGAACGGGACCGCAGCGATCCGCCCCCGCAAGGGTCTCGATTGGACACCTCGATTTCCCGCGCTCGCCAAGGCTGGCGCCGGTCTGGCCGATTGCCTGATCGACGGCGAGATAGTCGCCCTCGATCACCACGGAGCGCCGGACTTCGCCGGTCTCCAGGCGGCTCTGGCCGACGAGACCACCGACGATCTGATCTTCTTCGCCTTCGACCTTCTCCACAGGGGCGGAGCCGACTTGCGCGACCTTTCCCTCGCCGAGCGCAAGACAAGACTTCAGGTTCTCATAAAGGCTCTCAAAGGGCCAGCCGCGGATCGAATCCGCTTCGTCGAACATTTCGAGATGGCCGGAGAGGCGGTGTTGCGCTCGGCGTGCAAGATGTCCCTGGAGGGGATCGTCTCCAAACGCCTCGACGCTCCCTATCGCTCGGGCCGGGGCGAGGCCTGGACGAAGGCGAAATGCCGGGCCGGCCACGAAGTCGTGCTGGGCGCGTGGACCACGACGGGTTCGGCCTTTCGATCCCTCATCGCCGGGGTGTTCCGGGACGGCAGGCTGGTTCACATCGGCCGGATCGGCACGGGCTTCAGCAAGCGCGCGGTCGATACCCTGGCGCCGATCCTGAAGGTCAACGAAGCAGGGAGCTCGCCGTTCAGCGGGGAGGGGGCGCCCAGGGCGGCGGCCAATGTCCATTGGCTCAAGCCCGTGCTGGTGGCCGAGATCGAATACGCTGGATTCACCGGCGACGGCGCCCTGCGCCAGGCGGCCTTCAAGGGGTTGCGGCGGGACAAGCCGGCGGCGGAAGTCGAGGCGGAAACGCCGGCGCCAGTGGAGGACGCACACCTCGCGCGGCCGCCGACCCTCCGCGCGGCGGCGTCGGCCAACCAGGTCATGGGGGTGATCCTTTCTCATCCCGACAAGGCGCTCTGGCCAGACGACGGGACCGGCGGCGCGGTCACGAAGCTCGACTTGGCGCGCTATTTCGAGGCTGTCGCCGATCGGTTGATGCCGCACATTCGAGGCCGGCCCTGTTCAATCATTCGGGCCCCCAACGGCATCGAGGGCGAATGCTTCTTCCAGCGGCACGCCATGAAGGGAACGTCCAGCCTTCTGGAGTTGGTCACCGTCTCGGGCGACCGCCAGCCCTATCTCCAGATCGACCGCCGGGAGGGGCTGGCGGCGGTCGCCCAGACGGCGGGGGTGGAGCTGCATCCCTGGGGTTGCCAGCCCGGCCGCCCCGACGCGGCCGGCCGGCTGGTATTCGACCTCGACCCGGCCCCCGACGTGAGCTTCAAGGCAGTCATGGCCGCCGCCCGCGAACTGCGCGAACGACTGGAGGCGCTTGGGCTGATCGGCTTTTGCAAGACCACCGGCGGCAAGGGCCTGCATGTGGTGACGCCGCTTAGCGATCGGGTGGACTGGCCCACCGCCAAGGCCTTCGCGCGGGAGGTCTGCGCGCGCATGGCGACCGATCGGCCGGACGCCTACGTGCTCAACATGGCCAAGAAGCTGCGCGGCGGCCGCATCTTCCTCGACTATCTGCGCAATGACCGGATGGCGACCGCCGTCGCGCCTTACTCCCCCCGCGCCCGCCCCCTGGCCACCGTCTCCATGCCCCTGACCTGGAACCAGGTCCGCGCCGGCCTCGACCCCAAGGCCTTCACGATCCGCACCGTTCCGGCGCTCATCGCCAAGAGCCGCGCGTGGGAGGGCTACGACGACGCGGCCAAGCCCTTGAAGGCGGCGGTGAGACGGCTGGAGAAGACTCGCGGTTGAGGCTCGACGCAAGGCTTGGCCGTCGCGTCAGCCTTCCGGCGACCGGAACTTCCAAATCGGTGAGTGTTTACGCCCCGTTTATATCCCACCTTAGCAACGCGTGCGGACTTTTTATGTGCGGCACGTCTATTGAAGCGCTCGGCCAACGTCGCGGAGCTTCTCATGGACGTCGTCTTCATTGCCTTGGGCGTCGTGATCTTCGCGGCGTTCGGCCTCTATGCCGCTTTCCTGAGGCGCATCTGACCATGATCGTCTCCCTGATCTACGCGTCCGGCGCCATCGTCATCACGCTCTACATGCTCGCGGCGCTGCTGCGCCCTGATAAATTCTAAGAAGAAAAGCGGAAACATCGATGAACATTCAGGGATGGGCCGAGATCGTCTTTACGATCGGCCTGGCCGTGGCGCTAGGCTGGCCCCTTGGCGTCTACATGGCGCGCGTCTGGCGGGGCCAGGCGACCTGGCTCGATCCGGTGTTGAGGCCGGCGGAACGGGTGTTCTACGGTGCGTCGGGGGTGGATCCGGCCAAGGGGCAGACTTGGCTTGGCTACGCTCTGGCGATGCTGGCCTTCAACGCGGTCGGCTTCGTCGTGCTCTACGGCATTCTGCGTTTGCAGAACGTCCTGCCGCTGAATCCGCAGGGGCTCGCCGGCATGAGCCCGCATCTGGCCTTCAACACCGCCATCAGTTTCGTTTCCAACACCAACTGGCAGTTCTATTCCGGCGAAAGCGCCGCCAGCCATCTTTCCCAGATGGCGGGATTCACGGTCCAGAACTTCGTCTCCCCCGTGATGGGTATCGCGGTCGCCGCCGCGCTGGCGCGCGCCTTCGCGGCCAATCGCGGCGAGTTGCTGGGCAACTTCTGGACCGATCTGGTGCGCAACACCCTCTATGTGCTGCTGCCCCTGTCGATCGTCGTGGGCCTCGTCCTGGCGGCGCTGGGCGTTCCGCAGACATTGCTGGCCCACGTGAACGCCCACACCCTCGAAGGCGCTAGGCAGTCGATCGCCCTGGGACCGGTGGCGAGCCAGGAGGCGATCAAGCAGCTGGGCACCAACGGCGGCGGGTTCTTCGGGGCCAATTCGGCCCATCCGTACGAAAATCCCAACAGCCTGACCAACCTGATCGAGATCGTCGCCATGCTGGTAGTCGGGTTCGCCTGCGCCGTCGCCTTCGGAATTGTCGCCGGGGCGCGCAAGGAGGCCTGGGCGCTGATCGCGGCGATGGTCATCATAGTCGGGGCCGGATCGGCGGCCATGTATGCCGCTGAAGCGCAAGCCACTCCGGCTCTCATGGCCGCGCACGTCCAGGCGGCGCCCAATATGGAAGGCAAGGAAGTCCGCTTCGGCGCCGCGTCGAGCTCCCTGTTCGCCGCCGTCACGACCGGCGTGGCCGACGGGGCGATCAACGCCCAGCACGAGAGCCTGACGCCGGCCGGCGGCGGGGTGGCGATGTTCCTGATGCAGCTTGGCGAACTCGCGCCCGGCGGCGACGGCTCGGGCCTCTACGCTATGGTTCATATGGCCCTCCTGGCGGTGTTCGTCGCCGGCCTGATGGTCGGGCGCACCCCCGAATACCTCGGCAAGAAGATCGAGGCGCGGGAGATTAAATACGTGATGCTGTCGGCCCTGATCATGACCGTCGCCATCCTGGGCTTCACCGCCGTTTCGGCGGTCTTGCCGGCGGCGCTCAAGGGCCTGGCGGCTTCCGGGCCGCATGGCCTCTCGGAGATTCTCTACGCCTACACGTCGGCGACGGCCAACAACGGCTCGGCGTTCGGGGGCCTGACCGGCAACACCCCCTGGTGGGACACGACCATGGGGATCGCCATGGCCATCGGCCGCTACGGCTACGCCATCCCCGTTCTGGCGGTTGCCGGGTCCATCGTCGTCAAGCCCAAGCTCGTCGCCACGGCCGGCACCCTTCCCACGCACAATGGCTTGTTCATCGGCCTGTTGATCGGGGTGGTGCTCATTCTGGGCGGCCTGCAGTTCTTTCCGGCGCTCGCCCTGGGCCCGATCGTCGAACATTTCCAGATGCTCAGCCTCACCGCACGCTAGTCCCAAACCCAACAAAGGAACGCTGATACCATGGCTTCCGCCGTCACCGCCGCCGGGCCGCAAGGGCCCATTTTAAGGCGCGCCGGGTTCGACGCCTTCGTCAAGCTCGATCCGCGCAAGCTCACCGGCAATCCGGTGATCCTGGCCACCGAAGTCGTGGCCGTCCTCGCGACGGTGTCGGCCATCGCTGCTTTCCGCGCCGGCGCCAGCCCGTGGTTCGCGGTCCAGATCGCCGCCTGGCTGTGGATCACCGTTCTGTTCGCCAACTTCGCAGAGAGCGTGGCCGAGGGACGCGGCAAGGCGGCGGCCGACAGCCTGCGCGCCGCGCGGGTGACCACCAAGGCCAATCTCATTGTCGACCCGTCGAGCGGCCTCACCATCCCCACCCCGGCCCACGAACTCCTCCCCGGCCACCTGGTGATGGTCAAGGCGGGCGAGGTGATCCCCGCTGACGGCGAGATCGTCGAGGGCGTGGCTTCGGTGGATGAATCGGCGATCACCGGCGAATCCGCTCCGGTCATCCGTGAAAGCGGCGGCGACCGCTCGGCGGTGACCGGCGGCACCACAGTGGTCTCCGACTGGTTGAAGATCCGCGTCACTTCGGGACCGGGCTCCAGCTTCCTCGACCGCATGATCGCCATGGTCGAGGGCGCCAACCGGCGCAAGACGCCCAACGAGATCGCCCTGGTGGTGCTGCTGGCGGGTCTGACCTTGGTGTTCATGATCGCCGTCGTCACCCTGCTGGGCCTGGGCCAGTATTCGGGCGTCAATCTCGATCCGATCGTCCTTGGCGCCCTGTTCATCTGCTTGATCCCCACCACCATCGGCGGCCTGCTATCGGCGGTAGGCATTGCCGGGATGGACCGGCTGTTGAAGGTCAATGTGCTGGCCACTTCCGGGCGCGCCGTCGAAGCGGCCGGCGACGTCGATACCCTGCTCTTGGACAAGACCGGAACCATCACCTTCGGCAACCGCATGGCCACGGAGATCATCGCCGCCCCCGGCGTGCCTGACGACCGCGTACTTCGGGCCGCCGTCATGGCCTCTCTGGCCGACGAGACCGCCGAGGGCCGCTCGATCCTCGAACTGGCCCGCGAGAAGCACGGACTGGTCGAGACGACGCCGGCCGACGCCACGTCCATCCCGTTCAGCGCCACGACGCGCGTGTCGGGTCTCGACACGGCGGACGCGAGTTGGCGCAAGGGGGCGGTGGACGCGGTCTACAAGCTGGCCGGCTTGACGCCCCAGGAGGTTCCGGCCGAGGTCGCGGCGGCGGTGGACCGCATCTCCCGGGCTGGCGGCACGCCCTTGGCCTGCGCCGAGAACGGCAAGCTGATGGGGGTGATCCACCTCAAGGACGTGGTCAAGCCCGGCGTCAAGGAGCGCTTCGCCGACCTGCGCCGCATGGGCCTTCGCACGGTGATGATCACCGGCGACAATCCGGTCACCGCCGCCACCATCGCCTCCGAAGCGGGGGTCGACGATTTCCTTGCCGAGGCGACGCCGGAGGACAAGCTGCGCCTGATCCGCGAGGAACAGCAAAAGGGGCGCCTTGTGGCCATGTGCGGCGACGGCTCCAACGACGCGCCGGCGCTCGCCCAGGCCGACGTGGGCGTGGCCATGCAGACCGGCACTCAGGCCGCGCGGGAAGCCGGCAACATGGTCGATCTGGACAGCGATCCCACCAAGCTCATCGAGATAGTGGAGGTGGGCAAACAGATGCTGATCACTCGCGGGGCCCTCACCACCTTCTCCATCGCCAACGACGTGGCGAAGTATTTCGCCATCATACCGGCGATGTTCGTGATCTCACTGCCGGCGCTTGGGGCGATCAACATCATGCATCTGGCCAATCCCCAGAGCGCCATCCTTTCCGCGGTGATCTTCAACGCCCTGATCATCGTCGCCCTGATTCCGCTCGCCCTGCGCGGCGTCCGCTACCGCGCCATCGGCGCCGCGCGCCTGCTCAGCCGCAACCTGCTGATCTACGGCGTCGGCGGCGTGATCGCCCCCTTCGTCGGCATCAAGGCCATCGATCTCATCGTTCACACGGTCGGCTTGGCGTGAGCTAGACTAGGAAACTCCCATGCTCCAGCACCTGCGCCCCGCCGTCGTCATGATGGTCCTCTTCACCCTCCTGCTTGGCCTCGCCTATCCCCTGGCCATGACCGGGATCGCCGGCCTGGCCTTCCCTGGTCAGGCCGGCGGCAGCCTGGTGCGCGACGGGGCCAGCCAGGTTGTCGGCTCCTCGCTGATCGCCCAGGCCTTCGCCAGGCCCGAGTACCTGCATCCGCGCCCGTCGGGGGCCGGAACGGGCTACGATCCGATGAACTCCGGCGGCACAAACCTTGGGCCCTTGAACAAGAAACTGATCGACCGGGTCAAGACGGATTCGGTGGCCATCGCCAAGGACACCGGCGCCGCCTCGATCCCGCCCGACGCGGTAACCACGTCGGCTAGCGGCCTCGACCCCGACGTGTCGCCGGCCAACGCCCACCTGCAGGCGGATCGAATCGCCCGCAACAGGGGCGTGGCGACGGCCGAAATCCTCACCGTCATCGACGCTCATGAGGAAGGCGCCCTGCTCGGCTTCATCGGCCAGCCGCGGGTCAATGTGCTGGCCGTCAATCGCGCTCTCGACGCAAGCTATCCGGTGGCCCAATCTAGCGCCAAATGAATGGCGCCAAATGACCGCCGACGAGCCGTTCCGTCCCGATCCCGACGCCCTTCTGGCGCAGGCCAGGCGGCAGGGGCGCGGACGGCTCAAGGTCTATCTCGGCATGGCGCCGGGGGTGGGCAAGACCTTCGAGATGCTGGTGGCGGGCGCCCGCCGCGCGGCCGAGGGCGTCGATGTGGTGGTTGGGGTCGTCGAGACGCACGGGCGGAAGGAAACCGAGGCGCTTCTGCAGGGGTTGGAAGTTCTGCCTCGCCAGCCGATCGCCTACCGTGAGCGCCAGCTCATGGAATTCGATCTCGACGGCGCCCTGGGCCGCAAACCACGGCTGCTACTGGTCGATGAGTACGCCCACTCCAACGCTCAAGGTTCGCGCCACCCCAAGCGCTGGCAGGACGTCGAGGAACTCCTCGCCGCCGGCATCGACGTGTGGACCACGCTTAATGTCCAGCACCTTGAGAGCCTGGTCGATGTGGTGTGGAAGATCACCGGCGTGCGCGTGCGCGAGACGGTGCCCGACGGGGCACTTTCGGCCGCCGACGAGATCGAGCTGGTCGATCTGACGCCCGAAGAGCTGCGCGAGCGCCTGGCCGCCGGCAAGGTCTATGTTCCCGAAACCGCTCGCGTGGCCTCGGACAATTTCTTCAAACCTGAAAACCTCACCGCCCTTCGGGAGATGGCGCTGCGCCGCGCCGCCCAGACGGTGGACGACCAACTGGTCGGGGCCATGCGCCGCCAGGGGATTGAGGGGCCCTGGGCGGCCGGCGAGCGGATTCTGGTGC
>JALYTR010000408.1 GCA_030854165.1 Pseudomonadota bacterium
GCCCTGGTGCGCGGCGTCGATGCCCTGGCCCGCGGTGATGCCCGACAGGCGCGCGTGATCCTGACCAGCAAAGAGGCTGGCGCACCCAATGAATCGGCCGCCGCCCTGTTGGCCCCGTGGGCCGCGGCGGCCGCCGGCGACGCAGGCGCTTCCATCTCCCACCCGGTGATCGTCCACGAGCCGATCGCGGAGTTCTTCGCCAGCCTCGACCAGGGAAAGTTGTTCGAGCGGGCCCACCGCTACGACGAGGCGGAGACGGCGTTTCGCGCCCTGATCGCTGGCGGCGATCCCGGCGGCCTCGCCACCCTCAACCTGGGCGAGATGCTGGAGCGACGCGGTCGCGGCCCCGAGGCCGTGGCCCTCTACGATCAGGCCCTGGCCCACGATCCCGGCGACGCGGTGCTGAGAGGGGCGCGGGACAGGGCGCGGGCGCGCAAGGCGGCGGCGCCCTTGCCCTCTCTGCGGCAGTCCGCCGCCGAAGCGCTCATCGCGCCGGCCACCATTCTGATCGTCCAGAAGCAGGAGGAGGTCGCCCTGGCCTATCTGCGCCTGGCGCTGCGTCTCGATCCGGGCCGCGACGAAGCCTGGATGCTGGTCGGCGACATCATGGGCAACATCGGCGACGTGGACGGCGCCCGCGCGGCCTATCTGATGCCCAGGCGCGGTTCGGACCAATTCGTCACGGCGCGCGGCAAGCTCGCCTGGACCTATCAGGGCGACGGCGACAAGGAGGCGGCGCTGAAGATCGCCCGCGAGACCCTGGCCGCCGCGCCCATGAACCAGGACGCCGGCTCAAATCTGGCGGACCTGCTCCGGGCCGACGAGCGCTATGACGATTCCGCCAAGGTGCTCGACCGCCTGATCGCGGCCCAGGACGGCAAACCCGACTGGCGCCTGCTCTATATGCGCGCCGTGGATCTCGAGGAAGGCGGGCGCTGGGCGGAGGCGGAGCGCGACCTTTCCGCGGCCTTGAAGGAACGTCCAGACGAGCCGGAGCTATTGAATTTCCTGGGCTATTCCTGGATCGACCGCGGCGAGAATCTGCCTTTGGCGATGGCCATGGTGAAAAAGGCGGTGGATCTCAATCCTCAATCGGGGGCCATGCTGGATTCCCTGGGCTGGGGTTACTACCGCCTGGGCGACTACAAGACGGCGGTCGAAAAGCTTGAGGCGGCGGTGGCGCTTGAGGCTGGCGATCCGGATGTCAACAATCACCTGGGCGACGCCTATTGGCGGGTGGGGCGCGTGAACGAGGCGCGCTTCCAGTGGCAAAGAGTGCTGACACTTGAACCCTCCGCCAAGCTGAAGGCCGAAGCGGAGGCCAAGCTCAAGTCAGGCCTGGACGGCGCCGCGGTCCCCTCGGTGGTGGCCGGGCCCTAGAGGCGTGGGGACGCCGCGCGCGGCCGAGCGCCTCGCGCCGGCCAAGATCAATCTCTTTCTGCATGTCGGGCCCCGCGCCGCCGACGGTTATCACCCAATTTGCAGCCTGATGGCTTTCGCCGATTTTGGCGATCGCGTGAGGCTCGCGCCATCGGCGGACATGGCGTTCGATATCGCCGGACCCTTCGCCGGCGAACTGGACGCCCGCGCCGGCAATCTCGTCGTGCGCGCCCGGGACCGGCTGCTGGAGGTGATCGGCGGCACGCCGCGCCCGTTCCGACTGAGTCTCGACAAGCGGCTGCCCATCGCGGCCGGCCTGGGCGGCGGCTCGGCCGACGCCGCGGCGACCCTCAACCTGCTGGCGGAGGCACTGGGCGCCGCCGCGTCGGATCGGGCCGATCTGGAGATCGTCGCGCGGGAATTGGGCGCGGACGTGGCCGCCTGTCTGACCTCGTGCTCGGTGATCGCCGAGGGTCGGGGCGACCGCCTGACCCCCCCGCCTCCCATGCCGCCGCTGGACGTGGTGCTGATCAACCCCGGCGCGCCGTCTTCGACTCCGGCGGTTTATCGCGCCTTCGACGACGCGGGCGGCGGGACCACGGCCGAGCGCCCCGATCCGCTCCCTGCTTTTCGATCGACTCGCGAGGTGGGGGCATTTTTGCGAACTTGCCGCAACGACCTCGAGGCCCCGGCCATAGCCTTGCAACCGATCATCGGCGAGGTTTTGGCCGCCCTGCGCGCCGAGCCAGAGACCTTGCTGGCGCGCATGTCCGGCTCTGGGGCGACATCGTTTTCGCTCTGCGCCGATGGCCGGGCGGCGCATCGGCTTGCCGATCGACTGGCCAGGACGCATCCCGCCTGGTGGGTGCGGCCATGCGTCCTCGGCCTTCCGACTCTTCACGAAACCGTGATCCTAGGCAACCGTGGAAGTCTTCACGCGTAGTGGCTGGGCGTCGGCGCGGTCGCCGGCGCTAAACCAACGAGGAGTTTTTGAATGTCTTCCGCCCCAATCCTCGGCGCCGCCGCGGCGGTCGCCATCCTGGCTCTTCCCGCCTTGGCGTTTGGCCAGGCCCAGGCTCCCATGTCGGGTCCTGGGGTCGATACGGCGACCCCGATGAGCACGCCCAGCGCCGGCATGCCCAACACCCCCACCGCCCAGGCGGCGGGCGTGGACACCAACGGTACGGTCGTGGATTCCTCGCAGGCGCCCCCTGGCCAAATTCAGGCGCTTAAGGCGGGCGACAACAGCATGGTGACCAACGGTCCGGTGCCCGACACGGCGGCCAATCGCGCCAAGTATGGGCGCCCGATGTCGCACGCGGGGAAGAAGACCCCGCCCGCCGGCAATTGACGAGACGCGCCGTAGCCTGTTTAGGCTAACGGCGAGGATGGCCCGGGGGGCGACCAACAGAGGAAATTCATGCACTTTTCACGCT
>JALYTR010000409.1 GCA_030854165.1 Pseudomonadota bacterium
CGGCGGCGCGCCGATCAGGCGGCTGACGGTGTGGCGCTCCATGTATTCGCTCATGTCGAAGCGCAGCAGCTCGATCCCCAGGGTGAGGGCGAGCTGGCGGGCCGTCTCGGTCTTGCCGGTGCCGGTCGGGCCGCTGAACAGATAGCAGCCGATCGGCTTGTCGGCTTCGCGCAGGCCGGCGCGGGCCATCTTCATGGCCGAGGAAAGCTGCTTGATCGCCTCGGCCTGGCCGAACACCGCCCCGGTCAGATCGGTCTCAAGCTGCTTGAGCGCCTCGGTGTCCGACTTGGAGACCGACTTGGGCGGGATGCGGGCGATCTTGGAAACCACCAGCTCGACCTCCTTGAGGCCGATGACCTTCTTGCGCCGGCCTTCCGGCAGCAGCGTCTGCGAGGCGCCCGCCTCGTCGATCACGTCGATGGCCTTGTCCGGCAGCTTGCGGTCGGTGATGTATTTGGCCGACAGCTCGACGGCCGCGCGCAGGGCCTCGGCGGTGTATTTGAGTTTGTGAAATTCCTCGTAGTAGGTCTTGAGTCCCTTGAGAATTTTGACCGTGTCTTCCACCGACGGTTCGTTGATGTCGATCTTCTGGAATCGCCGCACCAGGGCGCGGTCCTTCTCGAAATGCTGGCGGAACTCCTTGTAGGTCGTCGAGCCCATGCAGCGCAGGTTCCCTGACGCGAGGGCGGGCTTGAGCAGGTTGGAGGCGTCCATGGCCCCCCCGCTGGTGGCCCCCGCCCCGATCACCGTATGGATCTCGTCGATGAAGAGGATGGCCCCCTCGTGGTGCTCAAGCTCCTTGATCACCTGCTTGACCCGCTCCTCGAAGTCGCCGCGGTAGCGGGTGCCGGCCAGCAGCGAGCCCATGTCGAGGCTGAAGATGGTCGCCTTGCTGAGCACGTCGGGCACCTGATGGCCGACGATCTTGCGCGCCAGCCCCTCGGCGATGGCTGTCTTGCCCACCCCCGGATCGCCCACCAGCAGGGGATTGTTCTTGGTCCGCCGGCACAGGATCTGGATGCACCGCTCCACCTCGTTCGCCCGGCCGATCAGGGGATCGACCTTGCCCTGGCGCGCCTTCTCGTTGAGGTTGACGCAATAGGCCTCCAGCGCCTCGCCGCCGGTCTTGACGGCCGGCTTGTCCTCTTCCTCCGCCGCCCCCTTGACTGGCTTGGCCTCCGTGGCGCCGGCCTTCTTGGCGATGCCGTGGGCGATGAAGTTCACCGCGTCGTAGCGGGTCATCTCCTGCTGCTGCAAGAAATAGGCGGCGTGGCTTTCGCGCTCGGAGAAGATCGCCACCAGGACGTTGGCCCCGGTCACGTCGTCGCGGCCGGAGGACTGCACGTGGATCACCGCGCGCTGGATCACCCGCTGGAAGCCGGCCGTCGGCTTGGCGTCCTCGCCGTCGTCGACGACGAGCGACTTCAGTTCACTGTCCACATAATGGACGAGGTTCTTTTTCAGGGCGGCGAGATCGACCTCGCAGGCGCGCATGACGGCCGCCGCGTCCGTATCGTCGATGAGCGACAAAAGCAGGTGCTCCAGGGTCGCGTATTCGTGCTTGCGCTGGTTGGCGTAGCCGACGGCGCGGTGGAGCGATTCTTCCAGGTTACGCGAAAACGATGGCAATGAAGGCCTCTCAGTCCTTTTCCATGGTGCACTGCAGAGGATGCTGGTGGCGACGAGCGGTTTCGATCACCTGGGCCACCTTGGTCTCCGCAACTTCGTAGGTGAAAACGCCGCATACCCCGACGCCATTTTGATGGACATGTAGCATGATCCGCAGCGCGCTCTCGCGGGATTTGTTGAAAAACCGCTCCAGCACATAGGTGACGAACTCCATGGGCGTGTAGTCGTCGTTCAGAATCAGCACCCGGTACATGGCCGGCTTCTGGGTCTTGGTCTTGGTCTGGGTGACCACGGCCGTGCCCGTGCCGATCACCTCACCTCCCTGCTGTCTGTCCGCCACGCTCAAGGCTCTCCAAGGTGAGGGACGCCCGCCCCTCATCGCGATTAGATATGGAAACTTCGCCGCATTGGAAGGCCCTTTCTGAGCGGATGAGTCTGGCGCGGCGGGCAGGCCGGCGCTCTTTCCCCAGCCCCCTCCACCCCTTCGGGGTCCCCCTCCCCCATGAAGAGGCATGGGGGAGGAGAGGAGGCGGCCAATCCTTTGCTCTCCTCCCTCGCGAAGCGGGGGAGGGGGACCGCGTAGAGGTGGAGGGGGCGGGTGCGCCACGATTGTCTCGATCGTCGATCCGAAATCTCCCGCTTAGCTCCGCGACCGCTCGGCCGGGCCTTTCAAGCCGCGGGCGTTGATCACCGCGCCAGCCCCGAACCGGGCCCGGAGCGCATCCATCGCCTTTTCGCCGTCCAGGGTCCGCGCTTCGCCGGCGGCGAAGAAGTCGCCGGCCGCGCCCGCCTCTTCCACGAAATCGGAAAGGCCCGCGCCGATCAGCCGGTAGGCGGCGCCGCGCGCCTCGTGCTGGAGCATCTCCCGCGCCGTGGCGAAGACGGTCCTGGCGGTCTGGGTGGGCATGGCCAGGGTGCGCCGGCGGGTGACGATCTTGAAGCCCGCGGTGCGCAGTTTCAGGCTCACCACCCGCGCCGCCTTGGCCTCGGCGCGGGCATGGCGGGCGATGCGCTCGCAGAGCGGCCACAGTTCGTCTTCCAGGGCGGCCAGTTCGGCGAGATTCTCGTTGAAGGTGGTCTCGGCGCTGATGGACTTGCGGATCTGGTCGGGGTTCACCACCCGGGTGTCGCGGCCCTGGGCCAGCGCATGCAGCCGCAAGCCGTTGGGGCCAAAGCGGGCGGCCAG
>JALYTR010000056.1 GCA_030854165.1 Pseudomonadota bacterium
GCGTCACCCCGGCGATGCTCGACGCCGTCTTCGCCCCCCTTCCCGCCGGCCAGGAATGGTCGCCACTGCCTGAAACCTAAGGAGCCCGCTCTTGGCCTACGAGACCCTGATCGTCGAGACCGCCGAAGCCGTGGCCCTGATCCGCCTCAACCGTCCGGCGGCCCTCAACGCCTTCAACAATCAATTGATGGACGAGCTGACGGCCGCCCTGGACGGCGCCGAGGCCGACGCCGGGGTGCGCTGCATCGTCATCACCGGCAGCGACCGCGCCTTCGCCGCCGGGGCCGACATCAAGGAGATGGCGACCAAGGGGTATGCCGACGTCTATGGCGAGGACTTCATCACCCGCAACTGGGAGCGCGCGGCGCGCTGCCGCAAGCCGGTGATCGCCGCGGTGGCCGGCTACGCGCTTGGCGGCGGCTGCGAACTGGCCATGATGTGCGACTTCATCATCGCCGCCGACAACGCCAAGTTCGGCCAGCCGGAGATCACGCTCGGCGTCTCGCCGGGGGCCGGCGGCACCCAGCGCCTGACCCGCCAGGTCGGCAAGTCCAAGGCCATGGACATGATCCTCACCGCCCGCATGATGGACGCCGCCGAGGCCGAACGGGCCGGCCTGGTCAGCCGGGTGGTTCCCCTGCTCGAACTCCTGCCGACCGTCATGGAGGCCGCCAAAAAGATCGCCGCCCTGTCGCCCAACGCGGTGATGCTGACCAAGGAGATGGTGAACGCCGCCTACGAGACCCCCCTCTCGCAGGGGGTGAGGCTGGAGCGGCGCCTGTTCCACTCCCTGTTCGCCTTCGAAGACCAGAAGGAGGGCATGGCGGCCTTCGTCGAGAAACGGGCCCCGAAGTTCACCGGGCGGTAGGAGATTACCAAACTCTAACTGGCGCCTGCGCGCCGGGCTGGCTACCGCGACAACGACACATCGCCGTTGATCAGGAAAAACCCCATGCGCGCCCTCGTTCTCCTCGCTTCCACCGCCCTCATCGCCGCCGGCGTGGCGCAAGCCGAGGACGCCTCCAGCGTCTTGGCGTCCAACCGCGCGGCCACGGGCGGAGGGGCGTTCGCCGGCAAGGGCGCCATGGAAGTCAGATACGCCTACGCCGGCCAGGGCATGACCGGGACGGTGGGTTCGACCTACGACGTCGCCACGGGCGCTTTCTTGGACACCGCCGATATCGGCCCGACTACCGGCGGCGGCGGCTTCGATGGCCGCCAGGCGTGGATGAAGGACATGTCCGGCGCGATCACCCCCCAGGCCGGCGGCGATACGCGCCAGTTGGCCGTCAACGAAGCCTATCGCGACGCCAACCTGTGGTGGCGCGCCGATCGCGGCGGAGCGACGATAGCGTCCTTGGGAGTGAAGATCGACGGCGGCGCTCGCTACGACGTACTTTCCGTCACGCCCAAGGGCGGGAAGGCGTTCGAGGCCTGGTTCGATGCGGTGAGCCACCTCCTGGCCCGCACCGTCGAGCCGCAAAGCGCTCAGATCTTCACCACTTTCTTCAGCGACTATCGGCCGGTGGACGGCGCGCTCATCGCCGGCAAGGAGGTCGTCGATGACGGAACCGGGGTTCAATACCGTCAGACCCAGATGTTCGGGGCCGCCCGCTTTCTCCCCGCCCGTCCCCTCGCCGACTATGCCGCCCCCAGATGGACCCCTAGCGACGCGCGCATCGACAACCCCTCCGGCCGCACCACCGTCCCCTTCCAGCTTCTCAACAACCACATCTACGCGAAGGTGCAGATCAACGGCAAAGGCCCGTTCCTGTGCATTTTCGATACGGGCGGCCACGATCTGCTGACCCCCGACACCGCCAAGCTCCTGGCGGTGAAGTCGGAGGGCCAGTCTCCAGGCCAGGGCGCGGGCGTGAACGTGGTGGATACCGCCTTTGCGCGCGGCGTCAGTTTCCAGGTCGGCGATCTGACCATCGACAATCAGACCATTGCGGTCCTGCCGTTCGAGGCGCCCCAGGTGGAGGGCTTTTCCGAGCAGGGCATGATCGGCTTCGAGGTGTTCCGCCGCTTCGTCACCCAGATCGACTATGACAAGCGGACCCTCACCTTCATCGATCCAGCGCGGTTCGATCCGAAGGATGCGGGAACGCCCATCCCGTTCGTCTTCTACAACCACCTGCCGCAGGTGGAGGGCGCCTTCGAGGGCATACCGGGCGCCTTCGACATCGACACCGGCTCACGAAGCGAACTCGACATCACTAGGCCGACGGTGGAGGCGAACGGCCTGATGGCCAGACATTCCAAGGGCGTGGCGGCGGTGGACGGCTGGGGCGTGGGCGGCCCCTCGCGCTCCTACATCACGCGGGGATCGGAGCTGACCCTCGGGCCGATCAAGACATCTGGCGTGGTGGCCGGCTTTTCCACCGACGCCAAGGGCGCCTTCGCCGATCCCAACTACGAAGGGAACGTCGGCTCGAAGTTCCTGAAACAGTTTGTCGTCACCTTCGATTACGGGCGCCAGATCATGTATCTTAAGCGTTTGCCCAAGCCCGATCCCGACGTGGGGACGTTCGACCGCGCCGGCATGTGGATCAACACCGCGCCGGCGGGGTTCAAGATCGTCGATCTCACCGCCGGCGGCGCGGCGCGGAGCGCCGGCCTGAAAGTCGGCGACGAGATCACCAGCGTCGATGGCGCGCCGGCCTCCTCGATCGCCATCTCCGACCTGCGTCAGAAGCTGCGCGAGGAGCCGGCGGGGACGAAGGTGAGCCTGACCGTCCAGTCGGCGGCCGCGACGCGGCCGGTGACGCTGACGCTGAAGGACCAGATCTGAGGCGGCGATCGGACCATCGACTGGCAGGCCATAGACTGGCCGGCGGCTATCGCTTCAGCGGCCGATCGATCAGGACGGCGAGGAACAGGGCCGGCCCGCCGTGGGCCTCCCAGGCGTGGTTGGTCCCGCGCTGGATGACCACCTGGCCAGGCTTGAGGCGCGTCTCGCCCGCCTCGAGGATCAGGGAAGCATCGCCCTGGATGAGGCAGATCACGTCGATCGTCTGGGTCTCGTGCATGGCCGGATGGCGCGACTGATCGACGATGTGATGGGCGCCGCCGAATTCGGCGAAGCGGGCGCGGGTGGCGCTGTCGAGCTCGGCCTTGGGGACGCCGTCGGGAAGCGGCGCGACCACGAACCAGCGCACCTGCACATTGCCGGAGCGCGGGCCGAGCACGGGCGTCGTGGTTCCGAGATCATTGCGGACCTTCGGATCGAGCGGGCCCGAGGCGGCGTCCTCCCAGATCTCGAACAGGCCGCCGCTCTCCACTTCGCCGATCACCGACGACGGCCCGCCGTCGAGGATAATCACCGACTGGCCGCTCGCGTCGTCGCCGGTGATCACCCGGCGCATGGCTTCGGTGAAGGTGGGCATGGGTCTGGATTCCTCTGGTGCGTTGCGATTGCTGATCGCCATCATCACCGGGCTTGTCCGGTGATTTCAAGCCGACTTTTCCACCCTCACCGTCACCCCGGACGGTAGCGCCCTCTTGCGCGAACGATCCGGGGCCCAGGGCGGCGTCAACGCTGGCCCGCCGCGGCGAAATCGCGATGGTGGCCCTGGGTCCCGGCTCTCCGTTGCGCTACGCTTCACTGCGGCCGGGATGACGGGGGGTGGGGACGAACATCGGTGCGATTGAGCCATCCGACTCATTTGTTGCGCCCGGGAGCGAAACCGGCGGGAACAGCATGACGACGATCAGAACCAGACGCAGGCGTGACGGGTCATTCCTCAGGCCGGACGGCTATGAGGAATACCGACGCTTCAGGGAGCGGCCGCGCACTTTCGAAACCGGCGACTTGCCTGACGAAAAGATCAGAGCCATCGCGCGCTCCCGCATGGACCCTCGTCACGCGCATCTCGATGAAGTCCTGAAAGCCGAATAGCCGACGCCGATGAAAGGGGCGCGACTGGCGCGGCGCGAGTGAGGAAATCAGACGATGAGACAGCTTAAATTCACAGCATTGATGTCGCGCGCGGTCGTTACCGCATCGGTCTTTTTCCTGACCGCTTGCGGACAGAGCGACCGTGGACAACGCGGCAACGGCTCCCCCAGCCGTCACACCTTCGGCCTTGGCCGATTCAGCCGCCACCCCCCCATTCGCCCGACCCGACCCTCAGTCTGCGGGTGACGATACCTATCGGGCGCCAATCCTGGCCGCAGAGAGTATGTGCAGGGTATGACCTGTGAGCAGGTCGGCGGTTTCGCGCAGACGGTCGCAGACACTAAACGCGACGGTGAAACTCTCAAGGGTCAGCTCTCGGACCTGCGCAATTCGCTTCCGGTGGGATACGACGAGGCCAAGTGTAGCCTCGGGATAATCATCCGCGCGATTTACACCTCAAAGCCGTTCGCAAATGCAACTCCCGAGGCCGTCGCGAACGCCTATCAGAAGTCCTGAGAGGTGGTCGAACAGTGAATTGGGTTCTGCAGGTGACCTTCGGCGCTTATCCCTACACCGCCCGAAACGCCCCCTTCCTCGGCCCCATATACCCGAACAGAAACGCCGCCACCTTGCGCATCTGGATCTCCTCCGACCCCTCGGTGATCCGGTATCGCCGGTGATGGCGGTAGATGTGTTCGAAGGGTTTGTGGCGGGAATAGCCTATGCCGCCGTGGACTTGCATGGCGCGGTCGGCGGCGTCGCAGACCAGGCGGTTGGCCTGGTAGTTGCACATGGAGACCTTGTCGGAGATTTGGCGCTCCACCTCTCTGTGCGGCAGGCGGTCCATCTCCCAGGCGGTCTTGCGGATCAGGAGGCGCAGCATCTCGGCCTGGGTGGCCAGCTCCACCAGGGGCCACTGGATGGCCTGGTTGTCGGAGAGCGGCTTGCCGAACGGTTTGCGCGTCCGGGCGTATTTCACGCTCTCCTCAATGCAGAAGACGGCGGCGCCCAGCGACGAGGCGGCCTGGCGGATGCGGTTCTGGTGAACGAAGCTTTGACCCAGCGCCAGGCCCCTCCCCTCCACGCCCCAGATGGCCTCGTCCGGGACCCAGATGTTCGTGAGGCTGATATGCGGGTGGTCGGTGGGCATGTTGAAGGTCCACAGCCACTCCTCGATCTTCACGCCGGGATGGTCGGCGGGAACCAGGAAGACGGTGATGCCGGCCGCGTCACCGTCCTTTCCGCTCGTGCGGGCGAAGACCATGACGTGGGTCGCCACATGCATGCCGGTGGTCCACATCTTCTCGCCGTCGATCCGCCAGCCGGGAACGCCGTCCTTTGCCTCGCGCACGGCGCGGGTCTCCATGAAGGTGGCGTCGGAGCCGTGGTTCGGCTCGGTGAGGCCGAAGCCGGAGCGGATTTCGCCCTTGAGCAGGCGCTCGCCGTACAGGGCGTATTGCTCGGGCGTGGCGAACTCCTTGAACATCAGGACGAAGGGGTTGTTGCCGACGATGGAATGCTCGTTCTGCAGGTCGTTGTGCAGGCCCAGGCCCTTGGCGGCCAGATGCTCGCGGATCACCGCCATGGCGAGGTTCGAGCCGCCCTTGCCACCCATCTCGACGGGCCAGGCGAAGCGCAGGTGGCCGGCCGTGTCGGCGCGGCGACGGGCCTCGGAGAGGAGAGCTTCCCATTCATGACGCGGCAGGCCGTTGTTGTCCCAGTCGGTGCGGGCGTGTTCGCGGCGATGGTCGAAGAAGCGGATGTTGTCGTCGGCCCGCTCCAGGGGCTTGATCTCGGCTTCGATGAAGGCGTCGAGTTCGGCGAGATAGGCGACGAGGTCGGGGGGCAGGGCGAAGTCCATGGGGGTTGTCCTTCTAAGGTTCGGTCCCGCCCCGCTCGGCGCGGCTGGCGCGGTAGGCGGCGTAGGTGGGCTGATCGACGGCGAGTTTGGCGAGGGTGACGGCCCACAGGTGATCAGCGAGGCCGGGGGTAGTCAGATCGAGATCGCCGGCTTCGATGCGCCGTGAGAGTTCGGCATTGAGGGCGGCGAGGTCGCCGTCCAGGCCCAGGAGATCTTTCAGCCGCCCAAGTTCCGCCGCCTCGGCCGCCGGCGCGAGGTCGAGCTGGCGGCGCATCATCTCCATGGCGTTGGCGGCGACTCGGGCCTGGAACGACGTATGGCCGGTGGTCGCGGGGGCCACCTCCTCTTTCAGGAACCGCGCCACGGCAGCCAGGACTTCGCTTGGGCTGGGCTCGTCCTGCACGTCAGGCCGCCAGGAGCCGCATGAGATCGATCTCGGTCTCCGAGGCGCGGCGGGCGATGACGGCGCGCTCCACCGAAGGATCGGCGACGCGGAAGGCGGCGGCCATGCCAGCGCACATCACCCCCCAGCGAAGCGTCCCGAACACCTCCCAGAACTTCGCGTGCACGTGGTTCACCACGCCGCCGGCCGCTTCATAGCCGGCCCACAGGTCCTCGCGCATCCCAAATCCACCCACCGGCCTCTCCAGCTCCCCGAAGCGCCAGGAATTGACGCAGATCCAGCCGAGATCCTCCATGGGCTCAGCCACATGCGCCAGCTCCCAATCGAGCACGGCGCGCACCCCGTCCGGCCCCACCACCAGGTTGCCGTTGCGAAAGTCGCCGTGCACAAGGCGCGGACGTTCCGGCGGCGGCGGGCAGCGATCGGCAAGCCAGCGCAACGCCAGTTCGAACACGGGTCGCGGCCAGCCCGATGTCCGATAGGCTTGTTTCAATGTCTCGACCTGTTCGGCCGGCGCGAGGCGGCTCAGGGTGGGAAAGGCGGCTGGATCGAGGCTGTGGATGCGGGCCAGGATTTCCCCGCATTGGCGGGCCAGAAGCGGGCGCGCGGCGGCGAGCGCGTCGCCCCGCGCGATCCGGCCACCCAGTGTCTCGCCTTCGACGAAGTCCATGATGAAGCCGTGGCCCAGGCCATCGTCCGGCGTCAGCACCCAGCGCACCGGCGGGGCGGGGACACCGGCAGCCGCCGCCGCCTCGATCAGCCGCGCCTCGAACTCCAGGCCCACGGCGGTCTCGGAAACCCGCATTCCGCCGGGGGCGCGGCGCAGGATGAGCGGGACCTGACCACCCTCGTTCACCAGGAAAAACTTCCAGATTTCCTGCGTCGCGCCGGCCGAAAGCCGAGTCAGGCCCGTGACCCCCACCCCGCCCAGACGCTCGCGAGCCACCCGGCCGAGAGTTTCTTCCAACGGGCTCGGACAGGGGATGGCCATGGCTGTTCCTGGCATGATCGGCGCGAGCCTAGCCCAGGCGGCGAGCCCGCGAAACAATTCCCGCAAGCGGAGGCATGGCGCTGGCGCCGCCAAGCTCGCCGGTGTAGGATCGCGACGTTTTTTAAGGAGTCGGGAGAGGCCACGTTGGGTGACAACGCATCGGTCCAGATTCAAGCGCAGGTGACGCCGGACCAGTTCCAGGCCCTGAAGGATCTGGCCAACCGCCGCGGCGTCGACGCCAACACCGTCCTTCAGCAGGCGATCACGACGGCCAAACTCATCGACGATAATGTCGCGCCCGGTGACGATCTGCTGATCAGGAAGAAAGACAACACCTTTTCCAAGATTCTGTTCAAGAAATAGGCGGGCGGAGCGCGGGGGCGGTCATGACGGACACATCGGAGATGGGCGACGGGGTCCAACCGGCGGCTTACGAAACCGGGCCCCACAGTCTTTTGGCCATCAAGCCGCAGGGCAGCCCCAACCCCGCCAGCATGGGCGTTCCCGACGGCGTGCAGAGCGGACTGAAACTTGAACAGACGCGGGCCAACATCGCCTACGCCCTTCTGGCAATATTGTTCCTGGTAGTGGCGTTCGAGGTCTTGAGCGGCGCGGCGCTCAGCGGCGCGTGCTGGACCTGGGGATCCTACTGCAAGCAGGCCAACGCCTCGCTCTCGATGATCGCCTCGAGCACCCAGCCGATCTTCACCGCCATGATCGGGTTGGTCGGCTCGGTGGTGGGTTTCTATTTCGGCTCCAAATCGCAATCGCCGACGGGCCCGTAGCGCGAAGGGCCGGCTGCGCGAGCGCCCACGTTCATGCCGCTTCCGGCGGCGCGCCGGCAATCGCTTCGGCGGCCACGAACCCCTTCCAGTTGTTCATGTAGTCGATGAAGGTCGGTCCCAGGCCCTCGCGGGCCAGATAGGCGCGGCTGACCGGCAGGGCGACGGGGCGGAAATCGGGGTCGGCGGCGAACCTTCGCGGATAGTCGTGATGCAGGATGGCGGCGCGCCCGAGGATCACAAAATCCGCCCCGTGGGCGAGCGCCCGGCGGGCGGTCTCGGGGGCCATGATCTTGCCGGCGACACCCAGACGGGTGGCGCCACGCGGCAACTCGGCGAACCAGTCGATGAGTGGGCGATCCTTGAACGCTTCGTCGATCGGGGCCTTGAAAGCGTCCCACAGGGACATATCGAGGAAGTCGAGGGCGCCAGAGGCCAGCACCTCGGCGGCGAGCTCTCGGATTTCGCCCATGACCAGGCCGAACCGCTCCGGCGACAGGCGCAGGCCGAGCTGGAAATCGGCGCGGCAGCGAGCGCGGATGGCGGCGACGATGTCCTTGACGATGCGAGCGCGGCCGGCTGGCGAGCCGCCATAGGCGTCCTCGCGCCGATTGGTCTCGGGCGACAGGAAGGCCGAGAGGATGTAGCCGTGGGCGCCGTGAATCTCCACCCCATCGAAGCCGGCGCGCTGGGCGCGGATCGCCGCGCCGGCGAAGTCCTCGATGATCTCCTCCACCTCGGCGGTGGTCAGGGCCCGGGCCCCCGTTTCGGCGTCGTCCGAAGGGCCGACCGGCTGACCGCCGATCAGTGCCTCCGGCGAGCGGATGCCGGCGTGATGGAGCTGCAGCGAGGACACCGCGCCCTTCGCCTTGATGGCGGCGGCGAGACGCGTGAGGCCGGGCAGATGGTCGTCGGAAAAGACGCCCAACTGTCCCGGAAAACCCTGCCCCCGGCGCTGCATGTGGGCCGCGCAAGTCATCACCAGGCCAAACCCGCCCTCCGCGCGCATGGTCAGCCAGCGAAACTCGTCGTCGGAGAGCCGCCCGTCTGCGTGGCTCTGCGAGTTGGTCAGCGGCGCCAGCATGAAGCGGTTCTTCCACGCCGGGCCGCGGGCGAGGATCAGGGGGTCGAAGAGACCGGTCATGGCCAGCCTTATGCCGAGGCAGGTCGACTGGAACAAACGTTTAATCGCGGGCGCGCCTATGGTTGGATTGCGCGCCTTGTCATGCCTGTTCTACGCTTTGAGTCATCTGGATAGGGAGTTTGAATGGGAGACCGGGAGATTGAGGTGGCGCTCGCCGACGAAGCGGAGCGGGGACTGATCGGCGGGCTCGCCCAGTTCTATATCTACGACTTTTCGGAACTCGAACCCCTGGACTCCGGCGATTTCGAGCCGGGGACGGATGGCCGTTTCGAGCCTATCCCTCATATGGACAGCTACTGGCGCGACGACGGGCGTTTCGCCCTCCTCATCCGCCGCGGCGGTCGTCCCGTCGGCTTCGCCCTGATCAACGCGATTGCCCACAGCGGCCTGCACGTGGACCACAACATGGCCGAGTTTTTCGTGATGCGAAAGCATCGCCGCGCCGGCGTGGCGAGCGCGGCCGTGCGCGCGATCCTCACTCGCTGGCCCGGCCGCTGGGAAATCGCGGTCGCCGCGCGGAACACCGGCGCGCGCGCCTTCTGGC
>JALYTR010000410.1 GCA_030854165.1 Pseudomonadota bacterium
TCAACAGAGTACGGAGCCGTCATCCATGCTGGCCTCCTAGCCCAGCATGGACCTTGAATCAGACCGCTCCTGATTTGGGAATCCCGATTCCGCTAAAACGCGACATGCTCTAGCCTGGCAGCCGCACCACCGCCCGCAGCCCTCCCAGGGGCGAGCGCTCGAGGGCGAGCTCGCCGCCGTGGCCGCGGGCGATGTCGCGGGCGATGGCGAGGCCGAGGCCGACGCCTTTCTCGTTCTGGTTACGCGAGGGATCGAGGCGGGCGAAGGGGGAGAAGGCCTCCTCGAAGCGATCCTCGGGGATGCCGGGCCCGTCGTCGTCGATGACGATCTCCACCCCGCCGGCCGGTGTGGGGCGGGCGGCGATCTCGACCCGCTCACCATGGGCCGCGGCGTTCATCACCAGGTTGGCCAGGGCTCGTTTGACGGCGTTGGGCCGGACGGTGGCGGCGAAATCGGACGGGATGGCGACCATGAGCCTGGCCCCGGCGCGCAAGGCGCCCTGGCCGACCTCCTCGATGAGGCCACGCAGATTGACCCGCTCCAGACTCTCGCCGCCCTCGCCGCGGGCGAAGGCGAGGTAGTCGTCGATCATGTGCTCCATCTCGGCCAGATCGCCCTTCATGGCCTCGACCCGCGCGCCAGGCTCGGCCAGAGCCAGTTCGAGCTTCAGCCGGGTCAGAGGGGTGCGCAGATCGTGGCTGACCGAGGCCAGCAGGGTGGTGCGCTGCTCGACGTGGCGCTGAATGCGCGCCTTCATGGCCAGAAAAGCGTGGGCGGCCTGGCGCACCTCGCGCGCGCCGTGCGGGCGAAAGCCGATGTCGGCTCCCTTGCCGAATGCCTCGGCCGCCTCGGCCAGGCGCTCGATGGCGCGCACCTGATTGCGGATGAAGGCAACCGCGATGGCGGTGAGAATCAGCGTGGCGAGGGTGAGCCAGAGGATGAAGATATTGGCATGGGTGGCGAACACCCGGTCCTTGGGCGCGATGATGCGCAGCACCCCGCGAGCGACCTTCACCCTTAGATCGACATAGGCCGGGTAGCGGGCGGTATCGAACCAGAACGGCGCGTCGATGCGCTCGGCCAGGGCCTTTTGCAGTGAGCGGTCGATGGCGACGAACAGGATCGGGCGCCGACCGCGCGGCAGCACGCCGCCGTCCTGGAAGGCGATGGAAAGATCGAGCGTGCGTTGCGCCCGGTCCTCCAAGCGAGCAAGATTGGCGCGTCGCGGATCCTCCTGATAGCTCCGCGCAACCCAGGCGACATCGCCGGCCAGGCCCTCGGTGAGATGGCCGTTTACACTCTGCCAATGGGCGTCGAAGAACACATAGCCGACGACGATCTGCATGATCGCCACCGGCAGAATGATGATCAGCAGGCTGCGGCCAAAGAGCGAAGTGGGCAGGCGCCGCTTGATCGTCCGCCGGAAAATGGCGGCCCAGGGCCGGGCGAGAGAGCGCATCGGACGGGGGGCTTCCATCTGGGCGCGTCAGTCGGGGGCGAGCATGTAGCCGATCCCGCGCACGGTGCGCAGATAGCGCGGGTTGGCGGGATCGGGCTCGATCTTGCGGCGCAGCCGGGTGACCTGAATGTCCACCGCCCGACCGCCGGAGTCGCCACCATCGGCCACCAGATGCTGGCGATCCACCGCGGCATGGGCGGCCAGGGCCAGCTGGCGCATCAGGCGAGCCTGCGCGCCGGTGAGTCGAACCGGCTCGTCGTCTCGGAAAAGCTCGCCGCGGTCGATATCGAAGCTGCAATGGCCCAGATGAAGGCGTCCGGCGGTGGGCGGGGCGGCCACGCGGCGCAGGATGGCCTCGATACGCAGGACCAGCTCGCGCGGCTCGAAGGGCTTGGCCAGATAGTCGTCGGCCCCCACGGTCAGGCCCTCGATGCGATCCTCGGCCAGACCACGGGCAGTGAGGATCAGCACCGGCGTAGCGGCCAGGGCGCCGGCGCTGGCGCGCAGCCAGCGGGTGAGGGACAGGCCGTCCTCGCCCGGCATCATCACATCGAGGATCAGAAGATCGAAATCGAGGGTCTCCAGCAGGCGGCGGGCAGCGGCGGCGCCGGCCGCGGCGGTGACGCGAAAGCCGGCCCGGGCGAGATATTGCTTTAGAAGCTCGCGGATGCGGTCGTCATCATCCACCACCAGCAGGTGGCGCCGCGAAGAATCGGCCATCGTCACCATGGCCAATGTGTTTACGCGCCGCTCTGGCGAAGCACAAAGGCCGCCGTTGACCGGCGCTCGGTGGCGGCGTCTAAGGAGGGCCTTTCTCGCGAGGTGTTTCTTGCCCATGCCACTTGTTCCTTACGATGATCGCGACGGCTGGATCTGGATGGATGGCGAATTCATCCCCTGGCGAGATGCGAAGGTGCACGTTTTGACCCATGGCCTGCACTACGCCTCGGCCGTGTTCGAGGGCGAGCGGATGTACGGCGGCGAAATCTTCAGGTTGGCCGAACACTCCGCCCGGCTCATCAGATCGGGACAGATTCTCGATTTCGACATTCCGTTTTCACAAACGCAGATCGAGGCGGCGAGTATCGAGGTCTGCGCCCGCAACGGACTTTCCGACTGCTACATCCGTCCCATCGCCTGGCGCGGCGCCGAGACCATCGGCGTGGCGGCCCATAACAGTCGGATTCACGTGGCCATCGCCTGCTGGCAATGGCCCAGCTACTTCTCGCCCGAGCAGAAGGCCAAGGGCATCGCCATGACCTGGGGCAAGTACCGCCGCCCCTCGCCCGACACCGCCCCCACCGCCTCCAAGGCGGCAGGGCTCTACATGATCTGCACCCTCTCCAAGCATGCC
>JALYTR010000057.1 GCA_030854165.1 Pseudomonadota bacterium
CGGCCCCGGCCGAGCCGGGCGCGATCTACACCTGCCCCATGCACCCTCAGATCCGTCAGGTTGGACCCGGCCCCTGCCCGATCTGTGGCATGGCGCTGGAGCCGGTGGTCGTCACGGCGGGGGCTGGGGACCACCCAGAGCTCAAGGACATGGGCCGACGCTTCTGGGCTGGCCTGGCGCTGAGCGCGCCTCTGCTATTCCTGGACATGGGCGGACACCTATTCGGCGGCGCCTTCCACCGTATCGTTCCGGCCAGCGTCGCGGGCTGGGTGGAGTTCATTCTCGCCACGCCGGTGGTGCTCTGGGCTGGCTTCCCTTTCTTCCAGCGTGGCCTCGCCTCGGTCATCAGCCGCAAGCTGAACATGTTCACCCTAATCGCGCTGGGGACCGGCGCCGCCTATGTCTACAGCGTCTTCGCAGTGCTCGCGCCGGGGCTCTTCCCCGCCGGATTCCGTGGAATGGGCGGAACGGTCGCCGTTTATTTTGAGCCGGCGGCCGTCATCGTTGTGCTCGTTCTTCTCGGGCAAGTGCTGGAACTGCGCGCCCGCGAACAGACCGGCGGCGCCTTGCGGGCGCTGCTTAACCTCGCGCCCAAGACCACACGCCGATTGCGCGACGGGGGCGATGACGAGGAGATCGCCCTCGACAACGTCCAGCTCGGCGACCGACTGCGAGTCCGGCCGGGCGAAGGTGTCCCCGTAGATGGACAGGTGCTCGAAGGCGACAGCCCGGTCGATGAATCCATGGTCACCGGAGAATCCATGCCGGTGGCCAAGGGAGTTGGCGATCACCTGATCGGCGGCACGGTCAACGGCGTCGGCGCCCTCGTCATGCGCGCCGACAAGATCGGCGCGGACACCATGCTCGCGCGGATCGTCACCATGGTCTCCGAAGCGCAGCGCAGCCGCGCGCCGATCCAGCGCGCGGCGGACGTCGCCGCCGGATGGTTCGTGCCGGCCGTGCTTCTGGTGGCCGTGCTCGCCTTCGCTGCTTGGGCCTTCTGGGGTCCGGCCCCCTCCCTCGCCTACGGCCTGATCGCGGCGGTCTCGGTGCTGATCATCGCCTGCCCCTGCGCGCTTGGCCTCGCCACGCCCATGAGCATCGGGGTCGGTGTTGGTAAAGGCGCGGGCGCCGGCGTGCTGATCAAATCCGCCGAAGCGCTGGAGCGGATGGAGAAGGTCGACACCCTGGTGATCGACAAGACCGGCACACTGACGGAGGGCCGCCCGAGGGTGACCGCCGTGGTCGCCGCGCCTGACCACACGCAGGGCGAGGTCGTGGCCCTGGCCGCGGCCCTCGAACGATCCAGCGAACACCCTCTCGCTGCCGCCGTTCTCGCCGCGGCGGCCGAGCAAAAACTCAAAGTCGCCGACGTGACCGAATTCACCTCCGTCACGGGCCAGGGCGTCACCGGAAAGGTGGCCGGCCGCGCCGTGCGCCTCGGCAATGGCAAGCTGATGGAGGGCGGCAAGGTTGATTTCGGCGGCCTCGCGGGGGAGGCCGAACGCCTTCGTAGGGAGGGCTCGACCGCCCTGCTCCTGAGCGTGGACGGTCAGGCTGCCGGCGTGATCGGCGTCGCCGATCCGATCAAGGCGACCACCAAGGCGGCCCTTGATCGCCTCCGCGCCGAAGGGTTGCGCATCGTGATGCTGACCGGCGACCACGCCGACACCGCCGCCGTCGTCGCCCGCGCCCTCGGCATAGATGAGGTCGAAGCGCAGGTCCTGCCGGAAGACAAGCACCGCATCGTCGAGAAGCTCAAAGCCGAGGGCCGCGTCGTCGCCATGGCCGGCGACGGCGTCAACGACGCTCCGGCACTCGCGGCCGCGGACGTGGGAATCGCCATGGGCACCGGAACCGAAGTGGCGATGCAGAGCGCGGGCGTCACCCTGCTCAAGGGAGACCTCTCCGGCATCGCGCGAGCGCGGACGCTGAGCCGCGCCACCATGCGCAACATTCGCCAGAACCTGGGGTTTGCCTTCGCCTACAACATGCTCGGGGTCCCGATCGCGGCCGGCGTGCTCTACCCGGCTTTCCACCTTCTCCTGAGCCCCATGATCGCCGCCCTCGCCATGTCGCTGAGTTCCGTCTCGGTGATCGCCAACGCGCTCCGCCTCCGCGCCCTCAAGCTCTGAAAAGTCAAGCGCCCCATGGACTGGGTAAAACTGATCTACTGTCCCCTGGCGATCGGCGCGGCGCGCCACGCTTTGGTCGGCCGCAACCGGACCTCGGCCTCGGCCGATCGGGGCCGCTTCACCCGACACGAAGTCGACCAACTCCTTGAGGGCGCCTGGAGGCTTTACGACAACGAGGCGGCCACCTTGCCGAGGGAACCGACGATCGGAAGCCGCATGAACGTGCGGCTCGCCTGCTTCACGATGGCCTTCTTCAACGCCCTTGTGGCCGTCGGAACGGACCGCCAATACGCGATCGAGCTGGTCTCGGACGCGGTCTGGCGGGTCTACCGCATCTGGTCGATCATCGCCTCGGCGCTCACCCGCCTCACGCCCGGCAAGAGAACGGCGCTCGCCTTCGCCGTCACCAAAGGGACCGGCGCCGCCGTCTCCCTGACCTTCCCGTTCAACGCGCCCGGCTATCGCATCGAAACGGTTCCCGCCACGTCCGGAACGGCCTTTAACGTCGTCCGGTGCCCCGTCGCCGACTATTTCCGCAAGCAGGACGCCGCGGACCTGTGCGCGTCGTCCTGGTGCAATCTAGACTATCCCCTCGCCGAGCTGACGGGGGAGAAGCTGACCCGCACGAAGACCCTTGTGAAGGGCGACGGGTGTTGCGATTTTCGTCTAACCTCTACAGCCCTCAAGGTTACCCCTGAATCGCGAACTCCTCGTTCGACCCAAGCCAGGCCGCACAAATCTTGATATTCGCAAGCGGCGGGCCGCGACCGATGAAGATGAGCACTATGTCTACGCTGTAGACCTATGACCGACTTGCCAGCGATTTCCGATCCTCCTAATCCTTGTCCCCCAACTCCAACGAAGATCCGATATCTGGAGGAAATCCATATCATCTCACTCCAATCGGTCGCCGCGGACTCGGCGGCAGGTGCTCGCCTCGGGCGGGGCTCTGGCCGTCGCGGCTTGCGCGCCGCCCGCCAGCCAAGTCAAGGCGGCGACCGGTCGCCCGCCAGCCGGAACGCGCCTGACCGCCGCTCCGATCGTTCAGCCATTGGGCGAAGGCCTTCCGGCCACCCTCCTCCTCGGCTATGGCGGATCGGCGCCTGGTCCGGTGCTGCGGGCGCGTCAAGGCCAGCCTTTCCAGATGACGCTGGAAAACCGTCTGGACGAAGACACCACCGTTCACTGGCACGGCGTTCGCTTGCCCAACGCCATGGACGGCGTGCCCGGACTGACCCAGCCGCCGATCCGGCCGGGCGAGGACTTCACGTACGCCTTCACTCCGCCCGACGCCGGTACATTCTGGTACCACTCTCATGACAATGGCCTCGAGCAAATGGGCCGGGGCCTGGCCGGAGCCTTCATCGTCGAGGAGCCCGAGTCGCCGCAGGTCGATCGCGAACTGATCTGGGTGGTTCAAGACTGGCGGCTGACTCACGATGGGCGGATCGCCGCCGACTTCGGCAACGCGATGGAAGCGGCCATGTCCGGCCACATCGGCAATTGGATCACCATCAACGGTCATCCCCAAAAAGCCGTTCGCGCGCGGGCAGGCGAGCGTATCCGTCTGCGCGTCATGAACGCGGCCGTGGCGCGAATCATGGCCCTGACCTTCGAAGGACACGGCCCGATCCTGATCGCCCGAGACGGTCAGCCCTGCGATCCGCAGCACCTCCAGGGCACTTTCCTGCTCGGACCGGGGATGCGCACCGACCTGATCCTGGACATGAACGGACGCCCCGGCGAGCGCTACGCCATCACCGACAGCTTCTATGGAAAGGACCGGTCCTTCACACTCGCCGAGTTCGCCTACGACGAAGCGGCGCCGGTGCGTGCACATCGCACGGACCCACCCGAGGGGCTGACGCCTAATCCCTTGCCGCGGCCCGATCTCGCCGCCGCGGAGCGCCATGAGTTGAAGCTTCAAAGCAGGATGATGGGGACCGGCGCGGACCGCGCTTTGTGGGCCATTAACGGTGTCTCCATGACCGGCGACGGGGCCTCGGACATGCCGCCGCTGTTCACCATCGCCCGTCGCAAAAGCTGTGTGCTGAAGTTCATCAACGAAACCGCCTTTTGGCATCCGATGCATCTGCACGGACACAGCTTTCGCGTTCTCAGCCGTAATGGCGCGCCGGCGTCTGGAGCGGTCTGGGGCGACACCGCCTTGGTGGCCCCGCGCGAGATCGTCGAAGTCGCCTTCGTCGCCGACAATTCTGGCGATTGGATGCTGCACTGTCACGTCATGGACCACCAGGTCGCCGGCCTCATGACCACCGTTCGCGTCGCCTGATCTGGTTCAACCAAGTCGCACATTTTTCAAAAAGGGCTCAGGCGTCGTGATGCTCGGTCAATTTCTTCGCTTGTGCCATACCAAGACCGCGCCAATATTCGTGATTTGGTCCGCGCGGCTCGCCGCAACCTATCCGGTTCGGATCGGCTTTACCCTAGGCCGGCTCCCGGCACCGAAGGCAAACCCATGGCCCAACCAGATAAGGCCCGCGTTGCGGTGAGCGGCCGTGAACGCTGATGATAAGCGGGGTCATGCTGCTTTGGTTTGTGTTGACGGCGATGGCTGTTGCATTCGTCGCAATCGACATACTTTCAACTCCGGAATCTCCGGTATTGAAATGGGGCTTTATCCTTTCGACCGCCTACACCGGGCCGATCGGCGCATTCTTATACGTGCTGGGATGCCGGGAACCTCTGCCTGGACTCCATGAGCGCTACACTGCCGTGCGATGGCGTCAAGTGCTCGGATCGACGATGCACTGCGTAGCGGGCGACGGCGTTGGCATCCTCGCGGGAGCCGTGGTTTCCAGCATCTTTGCGCTGCACGGTCCTGGCGAAGTGCTGCTGGAATACCTGCTCGGTTTTGCGTTCGGCTGGACGATCTTCCAGGCACTGTTTATGCGCGCCGCGGCGGGTGGCTCCTATAAGCGCTCACTCTCGCGCACCTTCATTCCCGAACTGGTGTCGATGAATCTGCTCATGGCTGGCATGGTGCCGACCATGATGATCCTGAAATCGGCGCTCGGCTCGGCGGCGGGCCCGGCTTCGCCCGTATTCTGGTTCGTGATGTCGATGGCGCTCCTCGTTGGCTTCATCGTCGCCTATCCGATAAATTGGTGGCTCGTGGCCAACCACCTGAAGCACGGAATGATGTCCGTCCGCCGGGCCGACACGAGAGAGCACCCACGGGCGCACGTGCATGCGGGAGATGAGGTGAAGGGCGTTGCTACACATGTTGGTCAGGTTGGCGCCGCGGCGTCCGGCATGGACGAAGGATACCGTACACCTGTGCCACCGGTGGCGGTCATGACCCTGGTGTCCTTTCTCGCTCTGGCTGGCGGCGCTGTCATCGCGTGGCTCGAGATGATGGGGCGTGGGTAAGAGGACGACTCCCGTATGTGCAGCAAACTGTGCGAATGAACGGTGTGATACCAGCCGCCCTAAATTATGACCTGTGCCCATTGGCGATTTCCAATGGAGGTGATGAGTTGGGGTTTTGCGGTGAGGGCGTTCCAGGCGTCACAGCAGGCGGCCAGGATGGCGTCGTAGTTTTCCCAGACGCTATGGGCGAGCCAGTTTCCGCGCAGGTACTGCCAGACGTTCTCGGTTGGGTTCAGTTCTGGTGCATAGGGCGGAAGGCGAAGCAGGACGATGTTGTCGGGTTGGACGAGCTTGGGCGAGGTGTGCCAGCCGGCGCCGTCGAGAACCAGGAGGGCGATGGCTCCGGGGCTGACGGCCTGGCTGATCTCGGCCAGATGCAGGTTCATGGCGTCGACATTGACCCACGGCATGACCAGGGCCGCGCCCACGCCGCGCGCCGGACAGAGATGGCGCCGAACAGATAGGCCCAGGTGAAGCGGTGGTCGCGCTTGATCCGGGGACGCGTGCCCCGCTTGGCTCAGAGGCGGGTCAGTGTGCCTTGCTGGCCAACACGGGCTTCATCCTGGAACCAGATCTCGATGGGGCGGCCGGCGAGCCTTGGCGGGATCGCGGCCCGCGCGAGCGTGGCGAAGTTTTTTTAAATGCCTCCTGCGCGCCCAGATCGCTCTGAGGGTGCACAGGGCGCGGCGACATGCTGGCGAAGCCGAGTTTGTCCAACAGCTTGCCGATCGTCCGCTCATGCAACTCGACCCCGAACCGGGCGGCGATGCGATCCCGCAGGTCCATGCAGCGCCAACGCACCACGCCGTCAACCTTCGGGTCCGGCCCCTCGATAACCCACTGGGCCACCTCGGCCAGTTGAGCCTCGCTCAGCCGAGGCCTGCGCCCAGATCGAGGCTGATCGGACAGGCCGTCCAGGCCGTGGGCGTTGTAGCGATGCACCCAGTCGCGCAAGGTCTGACGATCCATGGCTCCAGCCTGGGCCGCCACTTGACGTGAATGCCCTTCAAGCACCATGGCCATGGCCAGTATTCGCCGGGCCATCCTGTTATCGAGCGCCTGGCGCCCCGCCGCGCGCAACCGCGCCGCGGTCAAATCCAAGCGAATAATCTCAATCGCCGACGACATGCCGATCACTCCCGAATCAACGATCGTGCATCGACTCACAGTCTCGGCCGCTCGGGAATCCCCCGAGAGTCAGATCTTCAGGCGGCTGGTATGAGGTGGACTATGTGAAATTCATATACCGGCCGCTGGCGACCCATGCAGCTTGTCATGTTCTGATCGGCCGGAATCGAGGGCCTCAATCACCGGATCGCGGCCGCTTTACGCGCGAGGACGTTGATAATCTGCTGAATATGGCTTGGCTCGACTACCCCACGCGTTCGGCAAAACTGTCGCTGCCTATGGCAAGTGTTCTTCAAGGGAGCGCCCGTACGACGTAAGCGTGGCGAAGCTCCCACCTTTTCCCATCTGATCTGCTCGCCGAGTCTGCTCGGTCGGTTCGGGTTGGTGAGGTGATCATGTCGGGTGACGATGTGCTGACGATGCCCGCGGGCCGTCGGATCGAGGTGTTCACGGGCGCGGGGCGTCGTCGGCAATGGCCGGCGGAGACGAAGGCTCGGATGGTGGCTGATCTTCATCTCCATCCCTTCGGGCGCGGCCCTCAGCGCGTTCCAACCAGCGCCTCGAAGCCTGAGATCACGTCGAAGAGCTCTTCATCGATACCACGCTGACGCAGTTGGTGAGAGGCGGCATGGAGTTGCTCGAGTAGGTCGTTGATGTTCTTGTCGGCGCGCTCCATCGCCGCCAGGCGGCTCGAGTTCTCGCTGGCGAGGGATTCGGCGCAGGCCCGGAAGAGCGAGATGAACAGATATTCGCGGATGAGCGCTCGGAGGGTCGCGATCGCGTCGCCCATCACCTCGGGGAGACTTCCGGTCGGCCAGGGGCCGTGTACGAGGTCTTGCCGCCACTTCGCATCGAGCGGCAACAGACGCTGGCCAATCGGTTCGTAAACCGCTCCGGACACTGGCCGGTTATGGAACACCCAAACGGCGGTGTTATCGCGGCTGGCCCGATGCGCCTCGATATCGACCTGGATACGCCCGACGAGCGGGCTGATGGCCTGGACCGAGTTCGGTACGGTGAAAAGCCCGACCGGCCGAAGGCCCGCGTCCGCCAGCCGCGCGTGAACCCGCTCGCCAACCGCCCAGACTTGGGTTTGGCCCGTGAAGCCAGAGAGGGTCTGGATCGCATAATCCGCCACGACGTCGTTGAACTGGCCTACCAATCCCTGGTCGGATCCGAAAACGATTGCATTGGCTGCTCCGGACGTTGGCGCTTTCCCGTCCCCCGTTGAGGCCGTCGGGGCGATTTCCCGAAGGCACGCGCCCAACCCCAGTTCCACGGTCCGATAGTAGTCGGCCAGCGCGCGCACCGATTTCTCGTATTGTCCAATGCTGGACGCCGCCAAGGCCTTCATCGTGCGGACGACGGACTGGAGATCACCAGCGCTGCTGATCTTTCGCCGCAGGCTCTCTGGGGTCTCGCTCATGGCTTCTTCTTGGACCCTCGCGCATGTGCCGTGCGAGTGTCCGGCTTAGAGCCGCCATCGGACTTCGTTTCGGCCTGGGCCCCTTGTCCTGATGCCGACGTGGGCTCAGCCTTGGGCTTGGATTTAGGCTTGGGTTCAGGGTTTTGCTCAGCCTTCGAGGCTTGCACCGGTGGAGCTTTGGCATCGGGGTCTGGCTTGGGTTGGAAGGAGGCCAGCGCGCCGCGGGCGATATCGATGATCACCTTGCGATCCTCATCGCTCAATTTCGCGGCGGTCTCAAATCGCGCGCAAACGTCCGCCGGGATGGTCGCCGCGGCCTTTTGGACCGCCTGTTCGGCGGCCGTCATCTGGTCGAGGGGAACGCCGTCGAAGAGGCCCGCGGTCAGGGCCAGCAAGACAGCGATCTGTGCGGGCACGGACACCGGCGCGCCCTCGGCCTGTTTCAGGCATGCGCGGATGCGCCGGCCATGCTCGATCGTCTTGCGCGTGTCCTCGTCCAGGCGAGCGCCAAACCGAGCGAAGGTCTCAAGTTCCTCGAACTGCGCGTAGGCAAGCTTCAGATCGCCCGCCACCGCGCGATACGCGGCGCGTTGGGCTTTGCCCCCGACGCGCGATACCGACTTGCCAACGTCGACGGCGGGCAGCACGCCCAATTCGAACAGCGAGGGGGACAGATAGATCTGGCCATCGGTGATGGAAATCAGATTGGTCGGAATATAGGCGGAAATGTTCTGCGCTTCGGTTTCGATGATCGGCAACGCGGTCAGCGAGCCGCCGCCCAGCTCCGCCCGCAGGTGCGTCGCCCGCTCCAGCAGCCGCGCGTGAATGTAGAAGATGTCGCCAGGGAAGGCTTCACGGCCGGGCGGGCGACGCAACAGCAGCGACAGCTCGCGGTAGGCGCGCGCGTGGTGCGTGAGATCGTCATAGACGATCAGCACGTCACGGCCCTGCTCCATGAAATGTTCCGCGATGCTGGTCGCGGCGTAGGGGGCGATGAACGCCAAGCCCGGCGGATCGTTGCCCTCGGTAACGACCAAGACGGTGTGATCCATCGCCCCCTCTTCCCGCAAAGTCGCCACGGCCTTGGCGACGGCGGACGCCCGCTGCCCGATGGCGCAATAGACGCACAGGACGTTCTGGTCCCGCTGATTGAGGATGGTGTCGATCGCGATCGCGGTCTTGCCGGTCTGGCGGTCGCCAAGGATCAACTCGCGCTGGCCGCGGCCGACCGGAATCAGCGCGTCGATGACCTTCAGCCCGGTCTGCAGCGGCGTGGTGACGGCCGCGCGATCCATGATGTGCGGCGCCGGGCGCTCGATGGGCCGGCGCTCGCCGGCGGCCACGGGTCCCTCGCCGTCGAGCGGCCGGCCAAGCGGGTCGATGACCCGCCCCAGCAATCCGTCGCCCACGGCCACATCCATGACGCGGCCCGTGCGTTCGACCTCGTCGCCAGCGTTCAAATGCCAGTATTCGCCGAGCAGCACGACGCCTATCTCGTCCTCGTCCACGTTGAATGCCATAC
>JALYTR010000058.1 GCA_030854165.1 Pseudomonadota bacterium
GCCACGCGCCGGGCGATCTCGCTCGTGGCCGGATAGGGCGTCTCGTAGGTCCACGCCGCGTTCTCGGCGATGGCGCCGTCCATCATCAGCGTGAAATAGGCCGCGTGGCCCTTGTAGGGGCAATAGGTGTCGCGGTCCGTGCGTGACAAGAAGGCCATGTCCACGTCGGCGAAGGGGAAATAGGCCACCGGCTTGTAGCTCGCCTCGCTCACCATCAAGACGTCGGCGCTGTCGGCGATCACATGGCCTCGATAGAGGGCGCGCACCCGGCGGGGATTGGCCGATATGGCGATCGGATGATCGGGGCCCGGGGTCTTCATCATGTCCATGGCGATCTCCCCGGCGTCCCCTGAGCGGACGCCCGACGCCAATGTGGCCCCGCCGCCGCGCCTTGGAAAGCCCCTCGCTTGTGAAACCGCCGGCGGCGTGATTGTGTTGCCCCGCGCGGTCGCGAGGGCGGGAATTCATGAACAACATCGTTGTTATCGTCGGCGTCCTGGTCACGCTCGCGACCGGCATTCCGGTGATGTACCAGCTCCTGCGCGACCATCCGCGAGGCCTGTTCATTCTGTTCTTCGCCGAGATGTGGGAGCGGTTTTCCTACTACGGCATGCGCGGCCTGCTGGTCTTCTACCTCACCCAGCAATTCCTGTTCGACGACAAATTCGCCAACGGGACATTCGGGTCCTACGCCACCCTGGTCTATCTGCTGCCCCTAGTGGGCGGGGTGCTGGCCGACCGCTATCTGGGGGCCCGCAAGGCGGTGGCGTTCGGGGCGCTGCTGCTGGTGGCCGGTCACATGATGATGGCCGTGGAAGGCCCGCCCGCCCACCAAGTTCTCACCTGGCAGGGCGCGCGCTATGAGTTCCAGGTCACCGGTCGCGGGGCCGAGCGGGTGGTCAAGCTGGAGGTCGGCGGCCACGGCTACGACTTCGCCAACAACGCCGCCGGCGATCTGCGGATCGAGGGCCTGCCGACCAACGCGGCCCTGCCGAGCGTCCTGCCCAAGGCGGCCTACACCCTCTCGCAGGAAGGCCGCCGGCCGCTCTTCGTAGGCATACTCTACCTGGCTCTGGCCCTGATCATCATGGGGGTCGGCTTCCTGAAGGCCAACATCTCCTCCATCGTGGGCAAGCTCTATCCGCAGGGCGATCCAAGGCGCGATCCCGGCTTCACCCTCTACTATTACGGGATCAATCTGGGGGCCTTCTGGGCGGCCGTGCTGTGCGGCTATCTGGGCCAAACCTACGGCTGGAAATACGGCTTTGGCCTTGCGGGCGTGGGCATGCTGGCCGGCTACATCACCTTCGTGATTGGCAAGCCGCTCCTGCAAGGCCACGGTGAACCCCCCGATCCGGTCAGGCT
The DNA here is from genome assembly GCA_030854165.1 of Pseudomonadota bacterium. Lineage (GTDB taxonomy): Bacteria > Pseudomonadota > Alphaproteobacteria > Caulobacterales > Caulobacteraceae > Acaudatibacter. The sequence continues at coordinate 1,366 of JALYTR010000058.1, forward strand.
CGCCAAGCCGGTCTTCGGGCCGATTAATCTCGAGTGGCTGATCTATCTGGCCGGCATCGTTGGCATTGGCGGCATCTGGCTGCTGGTTCAGCACAACAGGATCGTCGGCGGCGCCCTGGGCGTCGGCTGGGCGGCCGCCCTGGCCTATGTCGGCCATTTCATGGCGACCAAGTGTGACAAGGTCGAGCGCGACCGGATCATCCTGGCCTTCGTGCTGATCGCCGGCTCGATCGTCTTTTTCACCTTGTTCGAGCAGGCCGCCACGTCCCTCAACCTGTTCGCCGATCGCAACACCGATCTGGCGCTGGTCAAGGCGCCGATCGTCTTCAGCCTGCTTGGCCATCCGGTGTTCATGGGGACGCGCGCCATGATCGCGGCGGCTCAAACCCCGCCGGGCGTGTGGTGGATCGACATGGGCTTCAACTCGGCCCAGACTCAATCGTTCAACGCCGGCTTTATCCTCATCCTGGCCCCGGCCTTCGCCGCCCTGTGGGGCTGGCTGGGGCGCATGGGGCGCGACCCCAACCCGATGATCAAGTTCGGCCTGGGCCTGGCGCAGGTGGGCCTGGGGTTCCTGGTCATCGTCTGGAGCCAGGGCTTCGCCGACGCCCACTTCCGCCTGCCGCTGCTGATTCTGGGCTTCGCCTATCTGTTGCACACCACCGGCGAGCTTTGCCTCAGCCCAGTGGGTCTGTCGGAAATCACCAAACTGTCGCCGGCGATCCTGGTCTCAACCCTGATGGCGGTGTGGTTCATGGCCACCTCGGCGGCCGAATTCATCGCCGCCCACATCGCCGCCCTGGCCGGGACGGCGACGGCCGGCGGCCAGGTGCTCGACCCCCGAGCCGCCCTGCACACCTCCCTTAATGTGTTTCAGACCATCGGATGGGTGGGCGTCGGCTTCGGCGCCCTGTTCCTGGTCCTGTCGCCGTTCCTCAAGCACCTGGCCCACGGCGTCAACGACCCGGCCAATCACCCGGCTGCGAGCCGAATTGGGTGATCGGCTGGATCGCGCTGGATTTGCCCCAAGCGTTGCTATACCAAATTCCGCCTTCTTCCGCCATGGAGCTTAAGACATGCGAACGATTGCCCCCACATCGCTCGGCGCGATCTGCGCCGGGACAGCCTTGGCCTTGGTATTGTCGCCGACAACGTCGCTTTACGCGGCGCCCCTTTCGGCGGTCGAGGTCAGCCAAGATATCCATCACGACGTTTCGCCGCCGCTGAGCCATCTGGTCCGGATGGCGCCGCCGGCCCGTCACGTCACACCGCGCATCGTTCCCCTGCGTCAGATTCCACACGCCCCGTCGGCCGATCAGGAAGACGGCGCCCTTCAGAAGGCCGCTGGACCCAAGGTCGGCACGGTTGATGGCCTGAACTTCGCCGGCGCCGGACAAGGCGACTATGGATATTCGGATTCCTTGGCGCCGCCGGACACCAACGGCGCGGTTGGCGCGACCCAATACGTCCAATTTGTAAATTCGTCCTTCGCGGTCTTTAACAAAACCACCGGCGCCCTGGAAATTCCGATCGCGAACACCAATACCGTCTGGTCTGGCTTCGGCGGCGTGTGCGAGACCACCAATGACGGCGACGGCGTCATAAAGTACGACCGGCACGCAAATCGTTGGCTGATAAGCCAGTTGTCGATCGAATCGACGCCATTCACCGAATGTGTGGCGATCTCGCAGACCAGCGACGCCACCGGCGCCTATAACCGCTACGCCTTCAGCTACGGCACGGACTTTAACGACTACCCGAAATTCGGTATTTGGCCCGATGCCTACTATGTAACCTACAACATCTTCGCCAACGGCCAGTCATTCATCGGTCCCAAGGCGTGCGCCCTGGACCGGGCCAAGATGTTGAAGGGCAAACCGGCGACCCAGCAATGCTTCCAACTGTCGACAGCTTTCGACAGCCTTCTGCCCGCCGATCTCGATGGCGCGAAAAAGCCGCCCAGGGGGTCGCCAAACTATATGGTCAACTTCGGCTCGAACCTCCTCAATCTTTGGCAGTTCCATGTGGATTGGACGACTCCGGCGAACTCCACCTTCACCGGCCCGGTGGTTATCTCCGTTCCGTCGTTCACCCCGGCTTGCAACGGCGGGACGTGCATTCCCCAAAATGGCACGACCCAGAAGCTCGACAGCTTGGCCGATCGCCTGATGTACCGTTTCGCGTATCGCAATTTCGGCGATCACGAATCGCTCGTGGTCGATCACTCGGTGAAGGTCGGCGTCAGCTCGGGCGTCCGCTGGTATGAGCTGCGCAGCCCGGCAACCCCGACCCTCTTCCAGAGCGGGACGTTCGCTCCGGACGCGAACTTCCGCTGGATGGGCAGCATCGCCATGGACAAGACCGGCGACATCGCGGTCGGCTACAGCAGATCTTCGGCGACCGCCTTTCCATCCATCGCCTATACCGGACGCGTTCCGGGCGATCCCCTTGGCACACTGGAAGCAGAGGACGTCGTCAAGGCCGGCGGCGGTTCTCAGACGGGCGGGCTCAGCCGATGGGGCGACTACACCGCGATGTCCATCGATCCCACCAACGACTGCACCTTCTACTATACCAATGAGTATCTGAAGAGCAATGGGAGTTTTAACTGGAGCACGGAGATCAACTCTTTCAAGTTCCCGGGTTGCAGTTAACGGACTTTTGTCGTTTTTTAAAGTGAACAAGCTTGCGTCGATTGTTTTTCCGGCTCTCTCCGCGCGCACCTTAAGCGCGGAGAGAGCCGAGGCTTGTGGCGGATCGCTCCGCTTGGCCCGCGCCTAGAGCAGACGTCGGGCGGTACGCTTCGGTCAACGCGCCCCGTAGAGCGCCATCACATCCCGCCGCAAGGCCACGCGGCTCGCCTCGCGGGCATAGAACATGTGGCCGCCGGGGTATTCCTTCACCTCCACGCGAGTGGGATCGCCCATGGCCGGCATCTGATCGACCACCAGCACCGAGGCGAAGAAGGGACATGAAAGATCGTCCCAGCCGTGGGCGATCAGCACCCGCATTTTCGGATCGAGGGCCACGGCCTGGCGAAGATCGGTCACCGATTCGACCTGCTCGTTGTGGCCGTCGTTCCACGCCTTGCCGACCGCGTAACTCAGGGCGTTGTAGCGGGCGTCGACCTTCCAGCCGACCGTCCGTGTGACGAAATCGACCATGGCTGAGGTGGTCGGGGCGATGATGGAATCGAGGATCGGATCGCCGGTGCGCTGCTCGGGGGCGTAAGGAAAGGGGTCCCATGCGGCGACGTTGGAATCGTAGCGGCTGCCAAGCTTCCCTTCGTCGCGGAACACCTCGCGCAGAAAGGCCTGGGTCTCGATCCGGCCGCCCGAGCGCTTGACGAAGGCGGGGTCCAGGCCCGTCAATTCGGCCACCCTGGTCTCCATGCGCGCCGTCGCGGCCGGATCGGTGCGCCCCTTCATGAGATCTGAGGCGTAGTCACCGCGGGCGTAGGCTTCCACCGCCGCCATGGAGTCCGCCGACAGCCTGCCCTGCCGCTCCAGACTGGCCGCCGCCATGGAGGGCAGGGTGATCACGAAGGGCAGCGGCGAGAGGGACGGATCGAACTCGGCGGCCGAGTCCAGATAGGGCGACAGCAGCACGACCCCACTTACGCCCACGCCCAACTGGGTTTGCAGATAGTGGGTGATGCGCGGCCCGCGAAAGCCCCCATAGCTCTCGCCAGTGATGTATTTGGGCGAGGCCAGGCGGCCGTTCTTGACCAGCCAGTCATAGACGATGCGCGACAGATACTCGATGTCCGGCTTGGTGGCGTAGAAGGCCTTCTGGGTTTCCTCCTTGCCGACCAGGGAGCGGGAAAAGCCGGTTCCCACGGGATCGATGAACACCAGATCGGTGAAGTCGAGCCAGGTTCCGTCGTTGTCGATCAGGCGCGCCGGATCGGAGGGACTGTCGCCCGCCGCCCCGAACGGCACCCGCTTGGGGCCGATGGCGCCCAGGTTCAGATAGACCGACGCCGCCCCCGGTCCGCCGTTGAAGGCGAAGGTCACCGGCCGACCCGGATCGCGCGGCCCGTCGAGGGTGTAGGCGGTGACCACCACCTGGGCGATCGTCTTTCCCTTCTCGTCGCGCACCGGCAGGGCGCCCACGCTGGCGGTGTAGTTCAGCGACCTTCCGCCCACACGCGTCGTCTGCTTGACGCTGGCCGCGGCCGGGAAGGGGGGCAGATCGGGCTTGTCGTCCTTCTTGTCGGCTTTGGCGGTGTCCTCGCCCTTGGCGCCGGCGTCGGCTTTCACCTCGTCGGCCGCCAGGGCATGAGCGGCCCCGAAGGCGGTGAGCCCGATGGCTAGCGCCAGGGCCGCAAATAACTTCCGCATGGTCGAAATCCTAAAATAAAGGTCGTGCTAGCGTAGCACCGTCAGCCCGTTCTTGATCACCGTGACGGCGCGCGCCTTCACCCGCGCCTGGAAGGCAACTTCCTTGCCGTCGCGCCACAGATCGACGGTGAGCATGTCACCGGGGAACACTGGGGCGGAAAAGCGGACCTGATGGCTCAGAATGGGCTCGGGGTCAAAGCCGGTGATCCCCGCCAGTATGGCGCGGCAGGTGATCCCGTAGGTGCATAGGCCATGCAGGATCGGCCGCTCGAACCCCGCCTGGCGGGCGATCTCGGGGTCCGAGTGCAGCGGATTGCGGTCACCATTCAGGCGATAGAGCAGGGCCTGATCGGGACGGGTGGCGAAATGCAGGGAGAGATCGGCCGGGCGGGTTGGCGTCGGGTGCGGCGCGGGCGCCCCTTCGGCGGGGCCGCCAAAGCCGCCGTCGCCGCGGGCGAAGGCCGATCCGGTCAGGGTCGCGACCTTCTCGCCCGCCTCGTTGGTCCACACCGTCTCGCCAATGACCACGGCGCCTTTGTCCGCCCCCTTGTCATAGGCGCCGATCGTGCGGCTTGTCGAAGTGAACACGCCGGTGGCCGGCAGGGGGCGGTGCAGTTCGACCTTCTGTTCGCCATGCACCACCATCAGGTAGTTGATGTCGCTCACGCGATGGCCGGGCGGGTTTTCCACCCTCGCGCCCTCACGCACCGTCGCGCCGGAAGCCAGCACCGTGGCCGCGGTCGGAACAACCTTCAGGCCCCGCTCATAGACAAAGGCCAACTCCGTCTCGTTGAGCGGATCGGCGCCCAGGCCGATGCTCAGGGCATAGAGCATCACATCCTTGTCGCCGTATTCGAAAGTCCGCGTCGGGCCGCGCTGGTTCAGGATATCGGGAAAATGGATCGGCATCGGCGTTTTCTCTCCGCAGGGCGCGCCGCGATCTAGGCGGCCCGGCGTTAGGGAAAGCAAGGGTGCGTGCATTGCCGGGCGCCGGGCGATCGGCTAAAGGGCGCCCTTCCGATCCCCCTTTCGAGAGCTTCATGGTCACCACCAATCAGTCCGACGCGGGCCAGATTTCCGGCAACGTGCTTTTCTATTCCAAGCCCGAGCCGCTCAGCAAAGAAATGCACGCCAAGATCGGCCTGCGGCGCATCGATCGGCCCTACGCCTTCGCGGCCGGCAGTCAGGTGGCGCCCCTGACGGTGACGGAGTTCCCGGCGGCCGCCCTGTCGTTTCCGATTATCTTCGCCGGCGAGCGCTATCAGCCGCTGGCCGTGATGGGGGTCAACGCCGACGCCAACATGTTCATCGAGTCCACCGGTAACTTCGAGGTCGGGGTCTATATTCCCGCCTATATCCGCCGCTATCCCTTCGTCCTGGCCAACGATCCCAAGGGCGAACAGCTGGTGGTGTGCATCGATCGCGCCGCCCCAATGCTGGGTGATCTGCCCGATCTGGCCTTCTTCGACGCCGCCGGCGAGCCCACCGAATACACCAATAACTGCATGAAATTCTGCAACGACTTCGAGGTCGAGGTGCGACGCACCGAATCCTTCATCACTCTCCTGAAGGATCTCGATCTTTTCGAGACCCGCACCCAGACTTACACCCCCGCCAACCCCGACGGTTCGCCCGGCGCGCCCCAGACGGTCGCCGAGTATTTCGCCATCTCCGAAACCAAGCTTAAGGCCCTGCCGCCGGAGAAGCTCCAGGAATTGCTGGTCAACGGCGCCGTGGGCCAGATCTACGCCCACCTGATGAGCCTCATCGGCTGGGACCGCTTGATCGCCCTGGCGATCGCCCGTCAGGCCGCCGCGCCCCAGGCGGCGAATCTGAACTAAGAAGGCCAGCCTCTCACCGCGCGTAGACGCTCCGCGTCAGGCAGGAAAACACCAGTCGGCCGGCCTCGTCCAACAGGTCGTGCTGGGCGATGACGATGCCTTGCCCGCGCCCACCGGATCCTTGCCCATCACCGTCATCCGGCCGCGCAGCACACTTCCGGCCGGCGGGTTCCGCGCCCAGCGAAGGGCGTCAACGCCCACGCGCTTCATTTGAGGCCACGCCGCGGCGGCCTCGGCGTCCAGCCGTGACCACAGGGCGAAAATCATGGCGTCCGGCGCGCCGCGATCCGCCGTCCAGCCGGGGGCGAAGGCCGCGATGAAGGCCGCCAGCGCCGTCTCGTCGATCGCCGCCGCCCCGAAATGGACCACCTGACCGATCTCGATGTCGTCGAAGACGGCGGGCATGGACGGCTCCTCGGCGCGAGGGTGCGACGGTTCCGCGCGCCGCGTCAACCGTCTATGGTGGGGCCATGAAGCCACGGATCATGGCCCTCGCCGCCGCGTTCGCCCTTCTCGTCGCCAGCGCACCGGGGGCCGCGCCGGTGATCACGCCGCATGTCGCCAGCGAACTGGTCGCCCAGAGCGCTGGCGCGGCGCCCGGCGGGGTGGTCTACGTCGCGGTGGCCCAAAGCCTGGACAAGGGGTGGCACACCTATTGGCGAAATCCCGGCGACGCCGGGGAAGCGACGAAGATCGCCTGGACCCTGCCGGCCGGTTGGCGGGCGGGCGACATCGTCTGGCCGGCTCCCAAGCGCCTACCGGTCGGTCCGATCATGAACTACGGCTACGAGGGCAAGGTCCTGTTGCCGGTTCCCATCGAGATCCCCGCTGACGCCAAGCCCGGCGCCGTCGCGACCGTGAAAGCGGCGGTCGACTATCTGGTCTGCGCCGAGGTCTGCATTCCGGGGAGCGCCACCCTGACTCTGAATCTCCCAGTCGTCGCCGGCCTGCCCACCGCCGATCCCCGCTGGGGTCCGGCCATCGCCGCGACTCTCGCAGCCGCGCCCAAGGCCGCCGGCTTGAGCGCCACATTCCAGAACGCTGGTCCAAAACTCACCCTCGCCGTCGCCGGGGCGCCGCTCAAGGGGACGGCGGCGGCGGACGCCTATTTCTATCCCTTCGACGACACCTTCATCGACCACGGCAAGCCCGAGACGGTGGAGCGCGGCGCGCGCGGCCTGACCCTGACCATGACCGCCGGCGGCGCCTTCGCCAAAACACGCGCCCCCATTTCGGCGTCGGGTGTGCTGGCCGTGGACGGCAAGGCCTATGAGATCACCGCGATCCCCGGCGCGGCCCCGGCGGGGAGTTTCGGCCTGGGTCCGCCCGCCCGCCCAATGGGCTCATCCGGCAGCCCGTCCGGCGGCCTGCCCGCCGCCATGGGCCTGGCCTTCCTGGGCGGCCTGATCCTCAACCTGATGCCCTGCGTGTTTCCGATTCTCTCCATGAAAGCCGCCGCCCTGGCCGGTCACAATGACGAGGCGGCGCATTCGCGCGCTCACGGCATGGCCTTTCTTGTCGGCGTGCTGGGGACCTTCCTGGCCCTGGCCGGTGTCCTGATCGCTGCCCGCGCCGGCGGAGCGGCCATCGGCTGGGGCTTTCAGCTCCAGTCGCCCCTGGTGGTGGCGAGCCTGGGGCTGGTCATGCTGGCGGCGGCGTTCAATCTTTCCGGTCTCTACGAGATCGGGACCTCGGCGCAGGGGTTGGGATCGGGTCTGGCGGCGCGGGGCGGCCTGGCGGGCTCGGCACTCACCGGGGTGCTGGCGGTGGTTGTCGCCGCCCCCTGCACCGCGCCCTTCATGGGTCCGGCGCTGGGCTACGCCCTGACTCAGCCGGCAATCGTCGCCTTGGCCGTGTTCGCCGCCCTGGGTCTGGGGTTCGCCGCGCCGTTCACCCTCCTCGCCCTAAGCCCGGCCCTGATGCGGCGCCTACCCCGCCCCGGCGCCTGGATGGACGTGCTGCGCAAGGCCCTGGCTTTTCCCATGTACGCCGCCGCCGCGTGGCTCGCCTGGGTTCTCGCC
>JALYTR010000411.1 GCA_030854165.1 Pseudomonadota bacterium
GTTATGGGTGGCCCCGCAATGTCGCAACCGGAAACCACAAATGTTCTTCCGTTTTCCGGCAAAATATATATTTACTATTGTGACCCACTATCGATCGAGGAAATGGCGAACATCACCAAATTATTTCGAGAACAGGGAGCTGAAAATGAGCTTCGTGGACTTAGCTACAGATCGGTAGTCAACGACAATATTAAGAGAGGGCTCACTGCGCGTCCGCAGCAATTCGTCATGAGCGGCAAAAATTTGCCGGTCGCATTGCCAAATTCGGGGAAGGCGCCTGATTTTTCGGTTAGTCCAAACATCCCTTCAGGAACGGTAATCGATGTTAACAAGCACTGATCGCCGCGCCGAAGATGTCATCGTTCTCTCGGTTGTTGTAGCGGAACTGAAATTCCGCGACATAGAGCGGGAGATATTTGGCGCTCACCTTGTGGAAGGTCCCAATCATACCGCGTTTCAGGATGGACCAGAAACCTTCGATGGTTTGAGTGTGGATCGCACCGACCACGTATTGCCCCTTGGAGTGATCGACCGTGCTATGCGGGAAATCCAGCCCCGGGCCGCGATAGGCGGCCCATTGATCGGTGCAAAGGAGGCTGACCTTCTCGGATACGCTTTCCCGGATGAAGGCTTGGAGGGTCACGGCGAGGGTGTTTTCAATCACGCGGGCCACCACACTCCCTTTGCGCTGGACGGCCCCGGCGACAATCGCCTTCCCAAAGCCGCCCGTTCCGCCGTTGTTCCCGCGCTTGCCGACGTGGCGGTTCTTGGCCTTTCCGCCGACGAAGGTTTCGTCCGCTTCGACGATCCCCATGAGTTTCTGGAAATCTTCATCGGCCATCCCGGCGCGAACGCGATGGCACATATGCCATGCCGTCCGATAGGAGCCGAACCCCATGACGCGCTGGATTTGGAGCGCGGAAACGCCCTTCTTGCTAGTCATCATCGTGTGAATGACCCGGAACCACTCGCGAAGCGGCTTGTTCGTGTTCTCGAAGATCGTCCCGGCAATGTGAGAGAAGCGGTAGGCGCCCCCTTGGCGGCAATCAGGGCACTCCCATTTGAACGCCATTGTCGTAAGGGCGTAGACCTTCACGGAGCCGCAGCGGGGGCAATGAACCCCGTCAGGCCAGCGGTGCGCGACCAGGTAGGCGGCGCAGCAATCTTCGTTCGGAAACATCCGCTCGAATTGGGGGATCGTCATTTGGTTGATACGCATGGCGTCGGCTCCGTGTCGATGGGAGGAGCATAACGTGTCTATCCGTCAAGTCAAGCACAATCGCCCAAATTAGGACCCTATCCGTCCTTGCCCGTCCCGCGGTCGCGCATAGTCCGGCGACACGCGCCGGCCTCTGAACAAAACGCGGCCGTATGGCGTTTCTGGCCGAATTGGGCGATACTCCCCTACGGGCCCTGGCCGGGCTTTTCGGAGAAGCTGGGTGCGTGTTGAGCGTGAGCTAGTGGGCGGCTGCACCCGCGAGGGGCCTCAAGGCAAGACCATGGCGCCAAGGCCCAGGAAATGGACCACGCGGCGGACTCTGAGCCTAGTGTTCATCGTGAGCGCTCTGTTCTGGGTGATCGCCGGCATCACGATATATCTGCTGCTGTTTTAGCACGCCACATCGCCGACGCGGGTTGGAACGCTTGATAATTCGGAAATCCGCTTTGGCGCTGATCCGTCCGCAGCGAATCCTCGACGAGCGCGGCTGGTTCGCCGAGAGTTACAACGCGGCTCGATACGCCGAACTCGGCATTGACGCCCGCTTTTGCCAGGACAACCATGTCAAGTCGCTCGCCGCTGGGGCGCTGCGCGGATTGCACTTCCAGCGTCCGCCGCACGGCCAGGCCAAGCTGGTGCGGTGCGTGCGCGGCCGAATCTGGGATGTCGCGGTGGACGTCCGTTCAGGCTCGCCGACCTATGGCCAATGGGTGGCGGCGGAACTCACGGCGCAAAACGCCCTGCAGATCTTCGTGCCGATCGGCTTTGCGCACGGCTATCTGACCCTCGAGGCCGACACCGAGGTGGAATACAAGGTCTCCGATTTCCACGCGCCCGACTTCGAAGGGGGCCTGATCTGGAACGATCCGACGCTTGCCCTGCCTTGGCCCCTGCCCCCCGGCGCGCCGATCCTGTCGCCAAAGGATCGCCTCCTGCCGCGCCTGAAGGATTTCGACAGTCCGTTCGCGTATGACGGGCGCCCCTTGGCGCCGCTCGAGTCTTGAGGACGGCGGCGGCCATGGACAGCGCTCGCATCCTTGTCACCGGCGGGGCCGGCTTCATCGGCTCGGCGCTGGTGCGCCATCTGATCGACCACACACCTCACCAGGTGCTGAACCTCGACAAACTTACCTACGCCGGCAACCCGCGCTCGCTCGACAGCGTCGCCCAGCATCCGCGCTACCGTTTCGTGCACGGCGACATCGGCGACGCCGCTCTGGTCGGCGCGATCCTCGATGAGTTCCAGCCCGACGTGGTGACCCATCTGGCGGCCGAATCGCATGTCGATCGCTCGATCGACGGGCCCGCCGCCTTCATCCAGACCAATGTCGTCGGCACGTTCGTCCTGTTGTCGCGGACGCTGGAATACTGGCGCGGCCTGAAAGGCGAAGCCAGGCGCCGGTTCCGCTTTCACCACATTTCCACCGACGAGGTGTTCGGCTCTCTGGGCGCCGAGGGCCTCTTTTCGGAAGCCACGCCTTACGATCCCCGCTCGCCCTATTCGGCGTCCAAAGCCGCCTCCGATCACCTGGCGCGGGCGTGGGGCCACACCTATGGCTTGCCCGTGCTGGTGACCAAC
>JALYTR010000412.1 GCA_030854165.1 Pseudomonadota bacterium
CACTTCCCCCAGAGGGGGAAGAGAGGACTTAAATCTACCCCGCCGCCTCCGCCGCCAGGACCTTGACCACGGCGGGGCGTTCGCCGACGCGGGCGTGGTGGGCGGCGACGTGGGGGAAGTCGGCGAGGCGGCCCAGGGGGGCGCCGTCGATGCGGCGGGTGTCCAGCCAGCGGGAGAAGGTGAAGAGATATGGATCGGCGACGGTGTAGGCCGGCCCTTGCGCGAAGGGGCGGTCGTCGGCGAACCTTTCCTCGATGAGGGCGAAGGCGGCGGCGAGAGACTCCGGCGCCTTGGCGCGCATGGCCCTGGCCGCCGCCTCGCCCTCGCCGTAGCGCTCCGGGCGGAAGACGTGGGCGAAGGCGACGTGGACGGTGGTGGCCAGGAACATGTTGAAGGCCTGCATCTCGCCGAAGGCGAAGGGATCGCCGATGGCGGCCAGATGGGCGTCCGGGTGGGTCTGGGCGATGTAGCCCAGGATGACCGGGGCTTCGGTGAGGACGCCGCGGTCGGTCGCCAGGGCGGGGACGCGGCCCTTGGGATTGATCGCCAGATAGCCCGGTTCCCGCTGGGCGCCGGCCCGCAGATCGACCCGCTGCGTCTCGTAGTCGGCCCCCGTCTCTTCCAGAGCGATGTGGGCGGCCAGGGAACACGCGCCGGGGGCATAGTAGAGTTTCAGCATGGGGTGCTAACCAAGGTTCCGGTTTAGTCGTTCCATATCAGCCTATTAGCCGCCGATCACGTTATCTTGACGGGCCGGGCTCGTCTCTGTAGTTTCCGCGCCGACTTGGCCGGACCGCGATTGGAGACGTCCGGGGTCGGCCGAAGGACCTTTAGAAGTCCATGCCCAAGCCGGAGGAATCGAGCCAGGGCGCCTTGGGCCGTCTCGAAGGGCGGCTCGATGCGTTCGACGCCGGGCGGGCCGCCAAGCCCGGCGCGCGCGGCATCGGCGAGTCGGCCGGCGACGGCTATCGGCTTCTTGGCCAGATGCTGGGCGGGGTGCTGGGCGGCATCGGCATCGGCTGGCTGGTCGACCGGTTCGCCCACACCGGACCTTGGGGGGTGATCGGCGGCCTGCTGATCGGGGCGGGGCTGTCGATCTATGCAACCGTCCAGACCGCCTCTCGCATCAGCAAGCGGGCGGCGGCCAGGATGGGGCCGGTCGCTTCAGTTCCGGCCAAAGACGACGACGAAGACGAGTGAAGGATCAGAGACCCTAAACGATGGCGGCGATCGAACCGATGGAGCAGTTCCTGGTGACCAGGATCGTGCCGCTGCCGCCGGTCCGGGTTCCGGGCCTGGGCGCGGTGGACCTGTCGATCACCAATTCGGTCCTCTTCATGCTGATCGCCGCGGTGTTGATCTCGGCGTTTTTCCTCATTTCGGCCCGACGCGCCCTGGTGCCCGGAAGGATGCAGGCCCTGGCGGAGATGCTGTTCGGCATGGTCGACGGCGCGCTCACCGGCGGCATCATCGGCGAGCGGGGCCGCGCCTTCCTGCCGTTCGTCTTCACCCTGTTCCTGCTGATCGCCACCTTGAACATCATCGGCCTGGCGCCGGGCGGCTTCACCGTCACCTCGCAACTGGCGGTCACCGCGGCCCTGGCGGTGATGACCTTCGCCACCGTCATCGTGGTCGGCTTCGCGCGCAACGGCCTGGGCTTCTTCAAGCTCTTCTGGCCGTCGGGGGTGCATCCGGGCATGGGCCTCTTTTTGATGGTGATCGAGTTCATCTCCTTCTCGGTCCGCCCCCTCACCCTGGCCATGCGACTGTTCGGCAACATGCTGGGCGGCCACGTGGTGACCTATATGTTCGCCTCCTTCGTCATCGGCCTGGGCCTGTTCGGCCTGGGCGGCGCGGGCCTGGCCAAGCTGGGGCTGGTCGGCTCGGTCGTCTCCTTCATGATGATCGTCGCCCTGATGGCCCTGGAGTTCGTGGTCGCCTTCCTGCAGGCCTTCGTCTTCGCGGCGCTCACCTGCGTCTATCTCAACGAGGTCGTGAACCTGGACCAGGGGCACTGATGCGCTGTTCGCCCTCATTCCCCTCTCTTCCCCCCTTGGGGGAAGTGTCGCGAAGCGACGAAGGGGGCTCTCGCCGCGACCTCGGCGCCCGGCCCCGCCCCCATCCCGGCCTTCGGCCGTACTTCCCCCAAAGGGGGAAGAGAGGTGGCGCGGCCATGTCGCCAGCCTTTGAAACTTCCTCTTCCAACTCACCTCCAAGGGATATGTAATCGACATGGACATTACAGCCGCCAAATACATCGGCGCGGGCCTGGCGATGACCGGGCTGATCGGGGCCGGCGCGGGCCTGGGCATATTGTTCGGCAACTATCTGCAGGCCGCCATCCGCAACCCCTCCGCCGCCGCCGGCGAACGGGTGTGGCTGTTTCTGGGCATGGCGCTGGCCGAATCCATGGGCATCTTCGGGTTCGTGATGGGCTTCATCATCCTGTTCGTGAAGGTCTAGGCTCTTCATGGCCGATCCCGCCGCTTCCGGAGGCGCCGGCGGCCTGCCCCAGTTCGACCTGGTCCAGTGGCCGGGCCAGATGGTGTGGGTGCTGATCGTCTTCGCGGTCCTCTATGTCCTGTTCGCCAAGGTGTTCGTGCCCGGGGTCGGCGGGGCGATCGACGCGCGCGAGGCCAAGATCGCCGGCGACATCGCCGAGGCGCGGCGACTGAAAGCCGAAGCCGAGGACCAGGCCAGGGCCGCGGCCGGCGAGATGCACGAGGCGCGGGAGAACGCCCGCAAGCTCGCCGCCGAGGCCAAGGCCGCCGCCAAGACCGCCGCCGCGCACAGCC
>JALYTR010000413.1 GCA_030854165.1 Pseudomonadota bacterium
GAGCGCCGCGGGACCTAGGAAGCGATCCCCGTTCCACCAGTGGCTGGGACAGCCGGACGTGCAGCAAAAGCAGAGGATGCATTCATAGTATCCGTCGAGGTGGGTGCGTTCCTGCGGCGACTGCAACCGCTCCTTCTCAGGCGCCGGCGCGTCGGAATGCAGCCAAGGCTCGATCATCGCATACTGCGCGAAGAGATGGGTGGTGTCCGGCACCAAGTCCTTGACGATTGGCAGGTTGGCCAGAGGAAAGACCGTCGCCGACCGGCTCATGTCGGAAATGAACCGGGTGCAGGCCAGCCAGTTCGTGCCATCCATGTTCATCGCGCAGGAGCCGCAGATGCCTTCCCGGCATGAGCGGCGGAAGGCCAGCGTGGAGTCGATCTTGTTCTTGATCCAGATCAGCGCGTCGAGGACCATCGGGCCGCAGTCGTCGAGGTCGACCTCAAAGGTGTCGACGCGCGGGTTGCCTTCAGACTCGGGGTCGTAGCGATAGACGGCGAAGGCCTTCACTCGAGTGGTGCCGACAGGGGCGCGCCAGGTTCGCCCCTTCTCGATGCGCGACTCCGGCGCGACCTTGAAATTTCGCGGAATGGGAAAGCGTTTGAGCACGGTGAAACGGGGAACCTGATCCGACGAGTCGATGATCATGTTGTTCGTGGTCACAGATCAGCGCCTTAAACCTTTGGGGGGCGCCGCTACCGAGATTGCGATCGGCACATGGCAATGACGCCCCCAATGTCCACTCTCAGTTAGACCACCAATTTCACATCCAGGGTAATGGCCGCCTTGAGGAGTTTGGAGACTGGGCAACCGGCTTTCGCCTTGGCGGCGATTTCCTGAAACGTGGCCTCATCGGCGCCGGGAATCTGCGCCTCGAGCGTCAGGTGGACGGCGGTGATCGCGAACCCATCGCCCTCCTTGTCCAAGGTGACTTCAGCGGTCGTCTCCATGTGTTTGGCGGTGAGCTGCGCGTCGCCCAAGGCGAGGGACAGCGCCATGGTGAAGCAGGCCGCGTGCGCCGCGCCGATCAGTTCCTCGGGATTGCTGCCGCTCTTGCCTTCGAAGCGGCTCGCAAAGCCGTACGGATAGGCATCCAGAGCGCCGCTCCTGGTGGAGATCGTCCCCTTTCCATCCCTGATGCCGCCTTCCCATGCGGCCGATCCGTGGGTCTTCATGGAATGACGCTCCTTTCGGGCGCGGGGTTACGCCGCCGACAATCCAACGCCGCGGATCGGCCTCGGTTGCGGCGGCTACCAAAAGCGGAACATTGCACGTCCGAGAGATTTCAATCTTCAGGGGAACTTGAGTCCTTCGCGGAGGAATCGGTGAGCGACGACAAGGCGAAATTAAGCGGACCCGATCTCACCCAGGGCGTTGAACTCTCGGCCATCGCCGATGGCGGCATGTTGCTGGGCCATGCGCTGGGCGAACCCGTCCTTCTTGTACGGCGTGGTGCAGAGACCTTCGCGATCGGTGCGATCTGCACCCATTACGGCGCGCCGCTGGCCGATGGGCTTCTTGTCGGGGACACCATTCGCTGCCCCTGGCACCATGCCTGTTTCAGCCTGCGCACCGGGGAAGCCCTGCGCGCGCCGGCCCTGGACGCGGTGGCCTGCTGGCGCGTCGAACAGGTGCGCGATGTGGCGCGCCAGTTCACGCCCGTCGACGCCCCGGTCGGCGCGGTCTTCGTTCGCGGGAAGTTCGAACCCGCCTCGCCCCCGGCGACGCCGCCGCGCCCGGGCGCGCCGAATTGCGTCGTGATCGTCGGCGGCGGGGGCGCCGGGAACGCCGCCGCGGAAATGCTCCGCCGGGAGGGTTACGGCGGCCGGCTGACACTGCTGAGCGCCGTCGACGCGCTTCCCTGTGATCGCCCCAATCTCTCCAAGGGCTTTCTTGCCGGCGTGGCGCCCGACACCTCCAACCCCTTGCGATCGGTGGAATTCTACGAGCAGCACAAGATCAACCTGAAACTGAACGCGAATGTCGACGCGATCGACACGGTGGCGCGCAGCGTGCACCTCGCGGACGGAAGCCGTTACGACTACGACGCCCTCCTGCTCGCCACCGGGGCCGAGCCGGTGCGGCTTGAGCTACCCGGCGCTGAGCTTGCTCATGTCCACTACCTGCGGACGCCAGCCGACAGCGAGGCGATCGTCGCCAAGGCTCTGGCGTCACACCGCGCCGTGGTGATCGGTGCGAGCTTCATCGGGCTGGAGGTCGCGGCCTCGCTTCGCACGCGCGGCCTCGACGTGCATGTCGTCGGGACGGAGACGGTCCTGATGGAGAGGATCCTCGGACCCGAAGTCGGCGCTTTTCTGCGCAAGCTGCATGAAGATCATGACGTCATCTTTCACCTAGGCACGACCGCCGCGGCGATCGACGACCAGGCCGTCACGCTGAAGAGCGGAGAGCGCCTGCCTGCCGATCTCGTCGTGATCGGGGTTGGCGTACGGCCGGCGATCGCGCTGGCGCAACAGGCGGGGCTCGCCATCGATCGCGGCGTGACGGTCAACGAGTATCTCGAGACGAGCGTCCCGGGCATCTTCGCAGCCGGTGACATCGCGCGATGGCCCGACCGGCTCTCCGGCGAGGCCATCCGGGTCGAGCACTGGGTGGTGGCCGAGCGCGCCGGCCAGACGGCCGCGCGCAACATCCTCGGACGCCGCGAACGCTTCGACGACGTGCCCTTCTTCTGGACCGAGCAGTACGACTTCAGCCTCGCCTACGTCGGCCACGCCGAAAAGTGGGACGAAGCCGAGATGGCGGGCTCGCTCGAAGCG
>JALYTR010000414.1 GCA_030854165.1 Pseudomonadota bacterium
GCGGGATTCCGATCTGACATGAAATTGCTATATATCGCGCGGAATCCTATAGAACGTATCATGTCCCATTACAGATTATGGTGCCAAACTAAACCAATGGAGTACAGCAACGCTGATATAGATTTTGCTAATACAAAGCGGAAAGTATCTATCAATAAAGCTAAGCATGTGATGCGTGACGTACTTGTGAATAGATCAAAATACATGATGCAAATTGACCAATACCGCCGCTAGTTTTCGGATGAACAAATCTTCTGTATTTATTTGGAGAAATATCAGCGTAGCCCCAGCTTAATGTTAACCAGCATTACGAATTTCTTGGGCGTGCGTCCTTTCGAGAGGTTCCCGAACGTGCATCAGAACGAGGGCCCAGAAGCTATAAAGGAGGTCGTGCGGAGCGAGATTGGCCCAGAGCTCTTGGACAGTCTCGCCAATGAACTGCGGCAGGATACGTTGGAGTTCCTTCGCTATACGGGCAGGTCTCCCGAAATATGGCCGCAAGCTAGTGGATTGATCGGGACATAAGAGTCCGGTTTGGGATTCCCCACGGCGCGGCGGCCCGCGCGTCTGGGAGATGCGTACTGGCGCCGCTGCCCACCTGAGCCGACCGATCGTATGCGCCCGCGGGCGATCGTCGATGACCGTAACAGTCTTCAGAAACACCTCTTGCGCGCACGGTTCGTGCTGGCCACGGCCGAGGGACTGGGCACGGCGGCGATCATGCGCACGGCCGGCGTCAGCAAGACCGCCGTCGAACGCTGCCTCACCCTGACGCCACCGGGCAGCACTTGCCGGGGAGAACGCCTGGTCGCGCCGCCGCGCGCGCGACCAGGACGCGGACTCCTATTGCCCGTAAACGGCAAACGCTGTAAACGGCCCTGACGACGCGGTCCAGACAAGGGGGCCGGTAGGGCTGGTAGTAAAGGCAAACGTGGTGTTGTTGGTGTTTGCGGTGCTAAAATTCCATGCATCCCAAGTGGTGGATTGGTCCGCCCTCTGGAGAATTGCGGCCACCCAATAGGCCGTGGCGGCCGTAACCGGCACGTCCAGATCAGCCGTGGCGACGATGCAGCACAAGCCGAACGTCTCGAGGGTCGTCTTCCTTTTTTTCGCCAACAATTTGCCGGGAACGTGGATGCCGCCTACTACAGTGTCGCTGTACAGGGCGATCGTTACAGAGTCGCCAGCGGACGAAGCGCTCGAAACATAGCCAACCGCTTCGACAACCTTAAGTCCCGGTGCGGCGGCCCCTGTCGTGATCGGGTACGCAATCCATTGCTGAGTGCCAGCCGCGCTTGCGAGATTCGAAACTGTCCAACCTGAGCAACAATTGTAGGTGGTGGGGAGCGCGGCAAACGTATTGATAATCGTGTATGCGTTGATCGGTGGGATCCATTGCGGCAGCGTCGGCCTCGAGGGCGCGCCGTGGAACGACGTTATCGCCTTGTTCGGACTGAGGGTTACGCCCACGGGCGCCGCGAGCGCAGTGATCGGCAGCAGCACGGCTGCCGAAAAGAGTAGGCTTTTCAACATTTTGTTCCCCTATGAAGACCTCGAATGAGGTGTCTACTCTCAAAGCCTTGCATGTCCTCGCTCGTTGTGCAAGCGCGGATTGGTATTGGTAATTTCCCAACGCACCCGCGTCGCTCTTGCCAGCTGGGACCGGCGGTCTGGCGCTGGCGGCGGCACTATGGCGAGGAGGGCGTCGAGAGGCTCCCGCGGGAGCGGTCGCGCAGGCCTGGGAAGGCGCACGCGCCGCTGGCGAGCGTGGCGCGCGTGGTGGCGTTGACTTGTTTCGAGCCGCCCGGTGAAATCACACACTGGACTGGCCGGGCCATGGCTCAGAGGCTGTTTCGAAAAGGGGGGTTGAGTGGTCGGGACCTGCGTGATTCCGGACGGTTGCTGAGGCCGATCTGGAGTGACGATGTGGACGCCGACCACCCGCGCGCAGCATAGCCGCGCGGGCCGAAGATACGAGACCGACGTGACGGACGCGGAATGGGCGGTGATCGAGCCGCATCTGCCGTTGCCGCCCCTGAAAGGCCGCCCATGGACCTGGCCGATGCGGGAGATCGTCAACGGGATTTTCTATGTGATGCGGGCCGGTTGTCCCTGGCGCCTGATGCCCACCGATCTGCCGCCATGGGAGACGGTCTATCGCTGGTTTGCCGCCTTCCGCGACGGGGGCCTGTTCGAGAAGATCAATCACGCCCTGTTGATGCTGGACCGCGAACGGGTGGGCCGCGAAGCCAGCCCCTCAGCGGGCATCATCGACAGCCAGAGCGTGAAGACCACCGAGGCGGGCGGGCCCCGGGGCTATGACGCGGGCAAGAAGATCAAGGGGCGGAAACGTCACGCCCTGGTCGATACCGATGGGCGGGCGTTGGTGCTGGAACCTCACCCAGCCGATATTCAGGATCGCGACGGAGGCGGCCCGTTGCTCAAGGCCTCGCGCCGATCCTTCCCGTTCATCGAAAAGGTCTTCGCCGACAGCGGCTATGCCGGCGACCGGGTGGCCGACGCCACGGTCATCGCCGTCGAAATCGTTCGCAAAAATCCCGACCAAATCGGCTTCGCCGTCCAGCCCAGGCGTTGGGTCGTCGAACGCTTCTTCGCCTGGATCAACCGCAACCGCCGCCTGGCCAAGGACTTCGAAGCCTCCATCGCCTCGGCCAGGGCATTCCTCTACGCCGCCTCCGTCATGCTACTCGTCCGCCGACTCGCGCGCGCTCCATGAATTCCGAAACAGACTCTAAGCGCCTGGTTGAAAGC
>JALYTR010000415.1 GCA_030854165.1 Pseudomonadota bacterium
CGAGCCCGGCATGCGCGTCGCCCTGCCCAACGCCCGGATCATGCTCCACCAGCCGTCCGGCGGCTTCCAGGGCAAGGCCTCCGACATCGAGCGACACGCCGAGGACATCATCAAGACCAAGCGGCGTCTGAACGAGCTTTACGCCAAGCACACCGGCCGCACCTTCGAGGAGGTCGAGCGCACCCTCGACCGCGACCACTTCATGGACGCCGAGGAAGCCAAGGCCTGGGGCATCGTCGACCACATCTACGAAAGCCGCGCCGCCTCCGAAGCGGCGGAGAACAAGTAGCGGCGACAAAAAAAGGGGGCGTGGGGTCCGATGATCAAGGATGATGGGCGCATCGGCGCGCTTTTGAGCTTGGCCGATGAGCGCGTCGCCGTGGCCGAAATGGTCTCCCAGGCGCTCGGCTGCGCCATTTCCCATTTCGATTGCCAGGTGATTTCGCGCCCAAATCCGGTCCATCGCGTGCGGCGTTATGTGAAACATGTGCTTCATCGGGATGGGACCGTGGGCGAACCCATCGTGGTCTTCGTGAAATCGGGATTGCGCCGGTCGTTGTTTTACGAGTCCCTGCAGGGGTTCCTCTCCGGCCTGGAACTGGCCGAATTTCGCGTTCCGACCTTTTTTGGCGTGCTTCGCCTGGGTCCGAGCGGCGCCAAGACCATCCTCGGCGTATGGGAGTATATTCCGGTCGAAGGCTGTCCCCCCGACGCGCGGGAATGGGGCGGCGCCCGCGAGGCCGTCGTGCTGGCCGCCGCGGCCATGACGGCGATTAGCGAGGATCTCCGCCAGGCGGTTCCCAAAATTCGAGGCGACATCGAATTTGTCCGACCGTTGGCCCAGACGGTCGAAGAGGCGCTCGCCAACTACGTGCGGCGGGGCTTCGATCTGGCGTCTCTGCGGCCGGGCATGGCGAAGCTGGCCAAATTCGAGGCCGGCGCCCTCGAACGACTCTCTTCGCTGGGCGACTACTTCACGCACAACGACTATCGCCGCGCCAACATGTTCCTGAACCCAGGCGAGAAGCCGGTGATCTTCGACTGGGATTCCGCGTCCCTCGGTCCCCCCGGGGCCACCTTGCGCTTCATGTCGCGGTTGCCCAAACCTGAACAGAGGGAGGCCGCCGAACTCTATTGCACGCATCTTCGGAGCAGGGGGCTGCGCTTTCGTCCCAAGGATGTGCTCTTCTCAATGCGCGCCGTGGAAGTGTGCCACGCCCTCGTCCACGCCGCGCGATTTTCGGCCGCCGACGATCTGGCGGCCGAGAGAACCTTTCGCTGGGGGCTTGATCATATCCACTATCTCGCCGCCTGAAATCCCACCGTCGGCCGCGGGATATTCAGGGGGAAAATCAAGGCTTGTCCCGGAATACCTTCATCCCGGCCTCGTCCGCCAGGGCCAGCATTTCGGTATCGCCGACGCTGTCGCCGTAGGCCGCTTCGAGTCGAACGCCCGCGTCGAACGCGGCCTTGAGGCGGACCACCTTCTCGGGCCCCCGGCAGTTCGGCCCGTCGAAGGCGCCCGCGACCCGCCCGTCCGCGTCCCAGGCCAGCTTCGTGCCGATCAGCATTTCCGCCGCCAGCCCCCGCGCGAACGGCGCCACCACGAACTCCGGCGAGGCGGTGACGATGATCAGCCGCGCGCCCCGCGTCTGCCAGAGCCGCCAGCATCGCACGGCGTCAGGCCGCAACAGCCGGCGGGAGGAGTCGGCGGCGAAGGCCTGCGCCTCGCCCTCCAAATCCTCCCGCCGCGCCCCCTTCAGATACTCAGTCACCATGGCCCTCTTGAGCGCGGTTCGGTCGCGATCGAGCCCATAGGCCAGGGCGGCGGGCGCCATGCGGATCATGCCCAGGGCGTGGCCAAGCGGGCCGGCGCGCCAGGCGAGGAAGGCGAGGAAGCTGTCCTTCCAGGTCAGCGTGCCGTCGAAATCGAACGCCACCAGCGGACGGAACGCGCCGTCGCTCTGGCGTGGCGGGGTCCCACTTTCCATGATCCAACCGCGCCCCTAAATGCGTACAATGCAGGGCGCCCCAAATGCGACACCCCGCCTACTTCCACGCCCCGTCCGCCGTGTTAGGCTTGTGATCCGCGCCTGGATCGGGGAATGTCAAGACGTGAGACACTCGCGGCGCCTGTCCCGCGCGGTTCGAATCGGGCGGGCGCCGGGGGACGAAGTGGGCGTTCGGCCTTGAGGGCCGGCCGCCCGAAAGTGAGAAGCGACGATGACCAAGGCCGCGAGCGGCGACAGCAAGAGCACCCTCTACTGCTCTTTCTGCGGCAAGAGCCAGCATGAGGTCCGCAAGCTCATCGCGGGCCCGACCGTGTTCATCTGCGATGAATGCGTCGAACTGTGCATGGATATCATCCGCGAAGAGCACAAGATCACCCTGGTCAAATCGAAGGACGGCGTGCCCACCCCGCGCGAGATTCGCGAGGTGCTCGACGATTATGTGATCGGCCAGGAACACGCCAAGAAGGTCCTCTCGGTCGCCGTCCACAACCACTACAAGCGCCTCAACCACGCCCAGAAGAACAACGACGTCGAACTGGCCAAGTCCAACATCCTGCTGGTCGGCCCCACCGGGGTCGGCAAGACCCTGCTCGCCCAGACCCTGGCCCGAATCATCGACGTTCCCTTCACCATGGCCGACGCCACCACCCTCACCGAGGCCGGCTACGTCGGCGAGGATGTGGAAAACATCATCCTGAAACTGCTCCAGTCGGCTGACTACAATGTCGAGCGCGCCCAGCGCGGCATCGTCTACAT